>NZ_RZSV01000007.1:0-55547 GCF_004023205.1 Mesorhizobium sp. M1A.F.Ca.IN.020.03.2.1
GCTGAAGGCATTGGAGCAAGCCTCGCCGGGCTCGACGGCCGTGAGCGCATCCTTGCGCTGCTGCGCGAGGGTGGCGAGATGATCGCCGGCCCGTGCTGCATTCTCGAAGGCGGCCGTCGAGCCCGGCGAGGCTTGCTCCAATGCCTTCAGCGCCGGCCCGTGCTGCGCTTTCCATGCCTCGAGCGTCTTTCCCGTGATGATGCCGTCTGCGGCCTTAGAGCGGAGAGACGCCGCGGCGATCTCTTTGAGCGGTCCGACAGCTTGCGGCGAGGCCTTCAGGATGGCGTTGACGGCATCACCGCCGCCGGCACCAGCCTTCCACGCGCTCGACGAGACCGCACCGCCCGGCATGTTGTAGGGCTGTGTCGAGCCGGGGCGCTGAAGGATCTGGCTGACTGGCTTGGTGCCGAAGGTCTGCTTGCGCTGCGCGGTGGCCGCGGTGGCTTGTTTCAGCCGGTCGGCGGCTCCTTGGTCGAGAAACGTTGCTTGAGGCTGCGAACCGCTCTCAGCCCCGACAGCAGGCCGTCCCGCTTCATTTCCTGCTCCCATTTGGCGAGGAAATACTCGCGGTCCTCGGGCGAGAGCTCCTCCAGCGTCGCCGCCAGCCGTTCCAACGAGTTGGGCGCGTTTTGCACTTTGGAAGTCGCTGACCTCTTGACGCAGCCGCTCCAGCATCATGTCTTCCGGCTGCATCGCGCCAGTCTGCACTGCCAACTGCTCGTCGGCCGCCTTCTGGCTCACGGACTGAGATATAGCGTCCTCGACAGCCCCTCGCAACTGAGAGAGCCGGCCGTAGGCGATGGAATTGGCCTGCAATGGTGAATTTGCATCCCTCATCGCCTTGGAAATGACGCTGCGCAGCGCAACGGCGCGCTGAAGCGGCAACGCGTCGCCATACCCTTGGATGACGTCGCCGAGCTGCTTCTCGACGGGCGTGAGGCCAATGGAGCCTTCCGGCCCGAGATTGCCGTAGACGTCCGCATAGGCGGTCTTGATCGGCGCCGCCACGGTTTGGAGCGTCTCGTCGGGGTCGACGGCCTTCCACAGCGCTCGCTCGCTCGCCTTGGCGGCATCGACGCTGTTTTGGACCGGCGTGCGGAGGTTCTCCCCGAGCACGTCTGTCGGCTGAGCACCGCCAAGGCCTTCGGTCGCCGATCTGGCCGAAGTCGCTGCAGCATCCTGCGCGGCCTGCATCTGCTGGTCGATCTGGTCGAGTTGGTCGCGGAAGAACGATCCGACGGCCTCGGGGTGACCTTCGGCCTGTATATCGGAAAGCGCATCGAGACGGGCCGCGTTCTGATCGGCTCGGCGCGTCAGGAATTCGTCCGGCGACTTGGTTGCGACGGCGCGCTCCAGCTGGCCAAGGCCGGTGTCGCCGGTCGCCTGGAACGTCGTCGGCATCGAGCCCGGGACGATCTCCTGCGGCTGAGAAAGCGCCTGCAGGGCAGCATCCCGGTCGCTGGCCGCGTTGGCGATCGTCTTTGCCGCTAACCGCTCCTGACCGCCCGTGGTGAAGGGTGCCGCATAGTCTGCAGCCGACCGGGCGCCGGCGCCGATCGCCGATGGCACCTCAGAGGCGACAGCACCGACGCCACCGCCGACGAGGCCGCCAAGCAAGCCGCCCAGGTCCTTGTATTTGTCTGGCGCGACCTCGCGACCGATGCCGGATCCGATTCCCGACGCGGTCCCCACGGTCGCGTTGACCAACGGGCTGCCGGGGAACACCACGGCGCTGGACAGGCCTTCGCCGCCCGTTCTCGCGATGCGCTCCGGCGCGTTCTGCGGCTGCGGCAACTGTTCCGGATTGTCCGGGTCAAAGCCCAGTTCGCCCATTCCGCGCTTGATGGTCTCACCAATGCCGGGCCCAAGGCTGGCATTCCGATCAGCGTTTGCCTGACCGATCTTGGCCTGCAGTTCAGGGCTTGCCGGGCCACTAAACTTCCATGCGTCGGGATCGGAGACGACATCCCACCAGTTCTTGGCACCGCTGATGAGGTCAGGCGGCGTCAAGGCGTGCTCTACCGTAGTGGCAAGGTTCGGAATGCCGGCCAGCATGCCGGTGCCGAAGTTCTTGGCCACCGAGGTGAGCGAGGCCTTGCCATCATCGTCAGCGGCCGCCGCTTGCTCAGTCGGCGACGGCCCGAACTGGGCATAAGGGTTCGGGCCCGAGACGTCAGGGCTGCCCGAGGGCGCGGGTGCCGCAGCGTCCTGATCGCCGGAGAACCCGAACTGCGCGTAGGGATTGTCGGTCATTGGCTGCCCAGAACGATCCGGGAGGCGCCCGGGACGCCGTAGTATTGGTCGAACTGACCGGCGGTCTCAGGGTGCTGCCGCAGATGCTGCATCGCCTCGGGCGGCACGATTGTGGTCAGGGCATAGAGCTCCGGCGGCTGATGCGTGTTGAAATACTCATCTGCCCCCTTGATCGAGCCGCCGGTCCGCGACGCCCAGTCCTGCAAGAAGTTGTAGTAATCGGTCTTGCGCTGGTTGGCGGCCTGGATGCCGGCGATGATGCGGCGAGCACCCTCCGGCGAGTTTGCGCCGCCTGGCACCGCCCCGATCGCCTGGTTGACGATGTTGGCAGCCTCGCGCGAGCCGAGAGCCGACGAGAGGTCGAAGCCGAGGCGCGTGGTGAGCTTGTTGAGGTCCTCGCCAGCGGCAACCGCCTTCTCGTCGATCGGCGCCTCCATACCCATACCCTGGAAGGCGGTGTTGACCGATTTCGCGAAATTGACGCGAGCCGCGAAGCCGGTGCCGGGCGTCGTCCAAGCCGAATTGTTGATCGTGGCGAGATCGTGCTTCATTTCGGCAAGCTGGGTTTCTGCGCTCACCGATGCCTGATAGCTGGCGCGGGCGTCCTTCAGCGCGTCCGTGGTTTCTCCCTTCACGATCTCCGTCCCGGTCGGCGAGAACATGCGCGGATCGAGCGGGATGCGCTGCGGTGCTGCCCGGGTAAAGACCTGGCCAACTGCCGCCGGTTGCGGCCCAACCGGCTGCACCGGCGCTGCTTGGGCGACCGGGGCCCGCGGAGTTTCGGCAGCGGGCACCGCAGCGCTCGGCGTCGCCCCTGCGGGCGGCGCGGCGGTCTGATCGCTCAGGCCCGGGATGGACTGGCCATTCTGCAGTTGATCCCAGGTCAACAGCTTCGGCGGGGACATCGGCTGGGTGACATCGCGCACGATGATGCCGGCCGGCGTGATCGTCTGCTGGAAGCGCTGCGCGGCCGTCTCGACGCCGGTCTTTGCGGTGTTGGCCGTGGTTTGGGCGATATCGGCCGCCGTCGTTTTCGCCTGAAGCGCCAGCTGCTGCCCCGCGATGTCGACGCGCTGCCCCTCGAGGCCGAGATTGCCGGCGCGCGTCGCGATTTCGGACTGAGCGAGCGCGTTCTCGCGAGCCTGCTGCTGGCGCTCCTGATACGTTTTGACGCCCTGCTGGCCACCTTCGCCCACGGCGGTAAGGAAATTCGGGCTCTTGGACGCCATCATGCCGAAACCAGCCGACATCAGCGCCATGCGGGCATCGGGCGAAAGGTTCGGCGTCTCGCCATGCATAAGGCCTCGGATCGCATCGATGATGCCCGTGGTGTATGGACGGCCCTGCGAATTGGCGTCAGGGGTCGCGCCGTTGGTGAAGGGTGCCGCCACACCGGTCGACCCGGTCGGCGCAACCCCAGCCGAGGGCGATTGCGGGATATTGTCGCCGTTCGCGAACGCTGCCAGCGCCGGGGTTGCGGCATTGCCGGTCGTCGCCCCGTTGTAGGCAATGGCATTCCCGTCAGTCGGCACCGTGAGCCCGTCGACCGCAGACGAAATCAGGTTGTCCGAATACAACCGCCCGGCTGGTCCATGCTCTTGGGTGACGAGGCCGCGAAGGAAGTTCTTCATTTGGCTGGGCTGAGCCAGGTCGATCGGCGTGGTGGGCGAGATGCCCATCGTGTTGGCGATATTTGCCGCGGCCGCGTGGTTGCCGGGCGTCCAGCCACCTTGGCCAGCAACAAGCTGGTCGACAGTCGTGGCACCCCCTTGGTTCTTGCGCAGTGCCAAGCTGGCAGCCGCCCGCATGCCCGAGTAAGGGCTATCGAATACCGCTTGGGGGTCGCCCTGGTCGGTATTCTGCGAAGGCCCGATGATGCCGGGGACGCGCTGTCCCACAAACTTGATATTCCCGGGGTTGTTGTTGCGCATGCCGGCCGGCAAGCTGGCGACAGTGACGTCCGGGCCAAAGAACTGGCTTGGCGTCTGTGGCTGATATTCCGGCGCGGTCTTTACCGGCAAGTCCGCGATGGTCTTGGGAGCAGGCAGTGGCGGAGCCGCAACGACGCCTGACGCATCCTGCTGAGGCGCGGAGACGCCCGCGTCGGCATAGGCCGACGGCGAAATCGGCGCCGTCACCACAGGCGTGCTGGAAATCCTCGGGAGCGGGACACCAATGTCCGATTGGGGAGGCACCACGCCGGCCCGATCGGCGAATTGCTGATCGGGCAGAGGCTGCGGTGCGGGTGCACCAGCGCGATCGCCGAACTGCTGATCGGTCAGAGGCTTCGGCGCATCCGAACCGCCGCCCAGAAGCGCCTTGATGCCTTCGATCAGCGGATCGGGCATGTTGTTCGGGTCGGAATAGGCCAGCGGATCGACATAGCCGCCGCTGTCATAGCCGCGCGCAACACCGCCATTCTTCAGGCCGAAGATGGACCCCAGAGCGGACAGAATCCCGCCAGAGGCAGGCGATGCCACATCACCAATCTTCTCCGGGAGCCCTGCCTCACCCGTCATCGGGTTTGGCGTCGGAATAGGTGCGGTAGCGGGCAACCCTGGATCGCCGCTGAGGCCGGCGAGAATGCCGTTGGGATATTGCTTCTTGAGATTGGCACCAAGCCCTGAGAAACCCTGCTGAAGCGATTGATTTGACTGGGGCGGCTGCTGCTGCGGTGCGCCACCGGTCGGCATCGTGGAGCCGCCGCCATTGGTGCCTGTCGCCGCCTGCGGGACATAGCTCGCGCCCCCATTGTCGTTTGCGGCTGGCATCGGATTGTCGTTCATGGGAACGATGCCAGAGGCGCCCGAATACGGAGACGACGGGATGACGCCCCCTTGGGCGCGCCGCGGCCGCCCACCTTCGTGGACGGCGCCACCGCTGGCCCATGGGAGGGCCAACAGACCACCGAGGATACCAGCGCCTGTATTGCCGGCCGGCGCTGTGGTCGTTTGCGTCCCGCCCATACCGGAGCCAAGGCCTTCCGAGATGTTCGCCAGCCAGCCAAGCGTCTGGAACGGATAGGACCGCTCGTTCTGATACTGCTGGTAGTTGTACTGCTGCTGCTGGGTGCCGGCGCCGACCTGGGCGGCGGCTTGACCCAGATTGGTCTGCATGGCGGTCTGGCCGAGATTGGCGAAACCGGCCGCCGTAGCCTGGTTGGCGGCCTGCTGCGCCTGCGCGGCGCTCAGCGCCTGCCCATAGCCGGTGTTGTAGAGGTTCGCGATGGTGGACTGGTTGGCGAGGTTCTGCTGACGCGCGAGCTCCGCCTGGGCGACGCCAACCCTGTTGCCGCCCATGGCGCCCTGCGCGATCGCGTTGCCGAGCACGCCCTGCTGCTGCTGGGCGTTCTGCTCCTGCATGTTCGCCATCGTCGAGTTGACGACGCCTGAGATGTAGGGGCTCATATATTGCCCGACAGAGGCCGAAGTCGGCACCGCTGCGGCGGTCAGCGCATTGGACGCCGCGCTGAAATCATCATTGGAGGCGCCGTTGAGGCCAGCAATGGTGTTGAAGCCTGTCAGCTGGTTCTGCTCGAAGCCGGAACCGTTCACGCCGCCGGTGTAGGCCTGATACGGCGTGGCCGCGATGGGATTCGCTTGGGCGAGCAGCTTCTCATACTGCGCCATCACCTGCGGTGGTGGCGTATTGGTAGTCGTGGTTGTGCTAGTTTTGCCGCCCATCAGTGCTTATCCCATGCGCACGGCCCGGCGAACTCGCGGTTCCAGACGAAGAACGCGCCCGCCTTTTCAAGCTGCTTTTCGTAGAGCCGGACCTTGGCCTCGGTCCGATGATTGCTGACGATCCCGATCATCAGCGGAAGATGCATGTCGGCCGACATCTGCTTTGCCCACGCGAGCAATTTCTTGGCGTAGTCGGAACGCCGATGGTCGGGATGGACGAAGTTCCATGCCTCGTTGAGGTACCAGCTTTCCGAATAGTAGGGCTGACCGATCTCGAGATAGATGCTGCCGACAGGATCACCGACGGGCCCGACGACGCCGATCATGGCGCCTTCCTTGCGGAAGAACCGCTGCATGTACTCGCGCACCTTGCGCTCCGAGAGCGGGAACAGACCGTTCTCGTCGTGAAGCAGGCGGATCATCGAAATGATCTTGTCCTCGTCGGCCGGGACCGCGAGGCGCACATCGTCTGTCATGCTGGGGTGCCTATTTGTGAGGGCCGGGGAGGGACTTCAACTTCTTGATGTGCTCCTTGCGGAGCTGGCGCACCATGTGATCAAGGATCTGATGCCCTCGCTTGATGTTGCCGCCGCCGACCTTGCTGACGACATCCGGAGGCACCACGATCTCGCCGCCGGCCGCCATGATCGGCACCGGCGATCCGACCTTGCCGCCATCGGCGCGCTGCAGTGCCGCCGGCGTCGCGCTGTCGGGAAGACCGAGCAGCTTGCTGAAGACGCGGAAGCCGTTTTCCGTGTTCCCCTCGCCAATGCCAGAGACGATGTCGGCCGGGATCACGAATGATTCCGCGGGCACGTCCATGGCGATGTGGTCGGTTCGCCCGGCGACATGCGAGCGGATAGGCCCGACATGGGGCGCTGAATAGGGCTCGCCTGCCAGCTGCAGGGCGTAAGGGATCGGGTCGGCCATCGCAGTGCTCAGCTATAGTAGGGGATCTTGGCCGACGTGCCGTTCGGCAGCGTGACGGTGACATATCCGACCACCTGGGCCGGCGGTGTGATCGCGCCGCCGGTGGCCGTGGTGCTCGTTCCGCTCACCTGCGGGAAGATCGTTCCAATCTTGGTGCCAATGTCATAGAGCGCCCGCACGCCTTGCTGCAGCGTCGACAGGATGCTCGACAGGCTGTTGGTGTTGCCGCCGAAAGTGTCTCTGGATTCACCCATTACCGTTTCCCGTCAGGTGCGGCACGGTAGCGGAGGCCGCCCATGCGCCAGAAAGAGCCGAGACCGGTTCCGGCCGCGGTGAAGCCGATCTCTCGCGCCCGCACGCGCGGATTGCGGAAGTCGACGCTCGACGAGACCTGATAGGGCCCCTTCGACTTCTGCGCGCTCCCCGGATAGTCCGTGTATTTGAGCGTGATGTTCAGGCTTGCGTTCTGCGGTCCCGCATATTTGCCGTACCTGAAGTCCGGGATCAGCCAGTCGACGAACATCAGGTTTTCGCCCTGGGCGATCTGGGCAAGACCGGTCTCGAAGAATTCGCCCATGGCCTGGCCGTCGGCGTCGAGCGCGACCTCGTGCTGGTAGATGTAGCCGGCAGAGCTCGCGCCGATCGGCTGGCCGAGCACCGACTGATCGATCCATGCCGTGCGATTGAGGCGCCCACAATCCCAGCAGTTCAGGATGAAGTTGAACTTGACGTAGGAATCGACCTCGCCGGTGCCGCCGGATGCCGAGGGGAAGTACCAGGCGACCTCGCCAAAGCCGTTGTTCGGAGCCACATGGATCTTGTCGAGATTGTTCTGATCAAGGTCCTGGAAGATGAAGTCCCAGACCGAGCACACGATCGGCTGCACGCCGGCGCCGGCATAGACGTAGAACTGGTTGTTCCCCATCCAGTAGACCGCCGAGTTCACCACGGCCGCGGCGTGCCTGGCGATCAGCCCGCAGCTCTTGGCCAGCTTGTCGAAGCCGAAGATGAAGGGCTGCTGGATGTATTGCATCGCCCAGACGTCGATGTCGGTCCAGATGAAGGCAAACTGCGGTCCCTGAAGCCCTCCGACGATCTTCGATCCAGTGGGCAGCCGGTAGCCGCCCGCCTGGGTCTGCGACGTCACCGCCCAATTCGTGTAATCGCCGGCATCCGACCACTGGATCAGCAGAGGATCCTGCACCCCATTGATCGATGATGCCCACGACACCAGGATCTGAGAGGGCTCCGAAACGAAGATGCCGCCGTTGATCACAGGGGCGTTGAGCACCTTCACGGCGACGGCGTAGCCGCTGTCCGGCGACCATGTGTAGATCGGCCCGTTGGTCGGCGCCGCGATCAGGATCTCGCCCCAATTGTCCATCGTCCAATTGGTGGTTGTGATCGGGCTGCCCGGCGATGGCGACGGCGGCACGCCTGTGCCGTAGGCGCCAAGCCCGTATCCGCCGATGCCGTAGCCGGCCGAAGTGGCGGCCGGCGCAATGCCAATGTAATAGGCGATCTCGACGTTGCCGCCGTTCATCGATGCCGAGGCGGAGGACGTCGCCGCGCTCGACACGTTGATGGTGAAGTTGTTGGCGTCCACGACCGCCTGGACGATATAGGTGCCCGAAATCGTGATGCCGCCGACAGTCGTCGGCGTCGGCACCGCGAAGCTCCCGCCGACGCCGAGACCATGGTTCGCAAGCATCACATTGATGGTCGGCGAGCCCGATGTCGTCGTGAACACCGGCACGGCGCCGCCATTGGCGACGGTTGCGGTCGCCGGCGAAGCCGCCGTGATGTTGTAGCTGTTCGCCCCGGTGACGAGAGCGACGGCATAGGCACCCTGCAGCACGATGCCGCCGACCGCGACCGGCGTGCGGATATAAATCGTGTCGTAAATCGTGGTCGTGATGTTCGGGTCGACGATGTTGACCGTCGTGCTGCCCGACGTCGTCGAAAAATTCGGCGTCGTGTCGGAAATCAGAATTCTGGGCGTAATATCCTGAAAAAAACCCGAGGAAATCACGCCAAGGGTATTTTCGGCACCAATTCCGAGGTGAGTATCGGAATTAATTCCCTCCCAGGCGTGCATTTCCCGCACGGGCGAGCCGATCGAGGCCGAATAAAATTTCTCCCAGCCGCCTAATTTCTCCACCAACACCATTTCGCCGGCCGCCTTGAAGCGGATGAGCTGCGACGTCTGGATTGAGGCGGCATTCTGGATCGGCGTCGACTGGGTGTTGACGCCAGGCGACAGGACGATGGTCTGCAACGGCATTGATCAGCCCCGCGGCGGCTGTGCCAGCGGCGTCGGCGAGAAGGCGGTCCACGCATCCGACCAGGATTTCTTCCGCAGTTCCTCGACGTTGGCCGAGGCCTTCAGAGCCTGGTATTGGCTCTCCCAGCTGATGGGCATCTGCGGATCGCTGCCGGTCGACGAGAAGTTGCGCATGTAGCCCGAGGCGAAGATCATCGATGCGGCGAGGAACAAATCGTAGAGATAGGTGGTCAGGAACGTCGTCGTGTTTGATGCCGACAGCGGCGCCGGCCGCTGGGTGCCGTAGGCCTCGATGGTGTAGGCGAGATCAGGCGAGGGCGCGAACAGCACGTTCCACTGGTCGACCATGGCGAACATCTGAGGCTGCCCGGTTACGGTCGGATCGCCCCAGAGCGCGTAGATCAGTTCCTTCGACGCGGGGACCAGCGGCACCCTGGCACTCGTCGCCACCGCACCGCCAACCGGCGTCAGGATGTTGATGCCCTGCACCGTCACGAAGGTATTGGGCAGCGTGGCGTTCTGGATTTGCGGCGCCAGCGTGACCGAGGTGTCACGGAAGATCGTCGAGATCAGGTCGAGCTCGCGGTAAATCCGCATCTCGGCATAGTTGATTATGGCCGGGATGATCGTCGGGAAGTCCGCATCAGCGGCATCCATGGCAATCATCGTCTCGAGCTGGGAGACGTAGGTGGTATAGTCGACCATCAGTTCGTCACCAGCTGCAGGCCGTCATTCGTCACCAGGTTGAGACCGTCGTTTGTGGCGAGGAACGTGTTTTCGTCTACCGAAAAGCTCTCAGGCCGCGCGTTGAACACCGGAACAGGATCCGGGGGGATGATGCGGGTCTTCAGCTGCGGCTGCGGTCGGTCAAGACACCTCTCGCAAACGAGTATGCGAAGGTTCTGCAGCCTGGTGCCCGCCCATTGCCACTGCCACTGCAGGTCGACGAGGTTGTGCCAAATGCCGCAGCGATCGCAGACCGCATAGGCGTGCGGATTGCTCGGGCTGGTGCGCGCCCGGCCGTGGAAGCGCCACGCCATGGGCTACCTCACGTAATAGCCGCCGAGGGCCGGGGAGATGAAGAGCGGCACGTTTTCGGTATCCTGCTCCATCGCGGCGGTCAGCGCCTTGTCCGCCATCGGCTGCAGCACGGCGATCTTCTCAGCGGCGTAGCTGTACGCCAGCCTGAGGGCTAAACCCCAGACGAAAGCGCCGAACCAGCGCGACGGGATATCGACGGTCTGGCCGCCCTGCAGCGAGACGTCGAAGATCTGGCTCACCTGATAGTAGCGCAGCAGATAGGGGCCGTTGCCGTCCGGCACGGTCCAGAGCGTGATCGTTGGGGCGAGCAGGCGATCGAACCAGAAGCTCGTCGGCTGCCCCTCTTGCGCCTTGTTGGGCATTGAGGCGTATTCGGTGCGCGAGATCGGCCAGATGATGCGATCGGTTGGATTGCCTGCGCCGTCCGTGGTGCGGATGTAGGCGTCCAGGATCATGATCGTGGCGGGATCGACGTCGTAGGTCGCGACGCCCTCGGTCAGATCGACCTCGACGACATCGACCTTCCACAGGTTCGGGGTGTCGTTGTTCCACTCCGCCAGCATGATGTTGACCGCCATGCGGGCATCGACGAGATGCTCTTGCGTGATGGCCGGTCGCCGGATGCCGCAAAGCCCGTAAGCATAGGTGACGAATTCACCGCTGCTCGGGTTGAAGGCCGTGGTACCGCTAGTCGTCATCAGGTCGTGCCGATCTGGGTGGCCTGATTGAGCTTGAATGTCAGGGTGCCACCGGCCAAGCTGCCGACCGTGATCCTGACGAACTGGTACGGCACCGTGATCGTGCCCTCGGTGTTCGCCGTGATGGCGCTCGACGAGAACCACACCGGTGTGACTGACGGATCGTTCACATTGTCATAGGTGTGGTCGACCGTGACGCTGCCGCTGGCGCCGGCATTGAAAATCACCGCATAGCCGACATTCACGGGCGCGATGCGCCAGTCGATGCTGATCGGCGTCTGCGCTCCGGTCGCGCTGGCCGGGTATGTGACGGAAACAGGGTTCATCGGGTCACCCGCTGATGAAGAAAGAGAAACGGGAGCCCGAAGGCCCCCGTCGATGTCAGTGGAGGGATTTCAGCGTCTCGGCGAGGCGCGCCCGCTTGGCGAGCTTCGGATTGTCCGAATGAGCCGCCTTGGCGAGCTTTTTCTCAGGGATTTTGTCTCCCTGGGGAACGCCGAGCTCACGGTGCAGAGCGCCGGGATGCTTCACAGCTCCGGCGATCCACCTGTCTTTGACCGCTCCGCCATCGGCGTAGTCAGTCACCCTCCTTAGCACTCGGGCCGGTCGTCTTGGCGGCTTCCGAGAGCGGGGAGCGATCAGCGCCGACGCGGCCGCCGGACTTGCGGCCGGGGCGGTCGAGCCGCATCTTGGACATCTTGCCCTCGACCTTGCCCCCTTCCTTCTTCTTCACGCGGCCGCCGTCCTTGCGCTCGTCGGCTTCCTTGGCGACGTTCGAGCCGCCGCCGGCGTAGACTTCTTTCGGCGACGGGTCTTTCGCGACGACACCGCCACCAGCACGCTTTGCTTTGCCTTTCATGGGATTGATCCTCAGAAGTTCGTGAACTGCGCCACGCCGAAGAGGCCGATCGCAGAGCTGATGTTGTTGACGGAGGGCGAGGAGAAGAACATCGAACGTTTGGTTCCGTCCGATGCGGTCTGCAGGGCATAGGTGCCGCGAACATCGCCAGTGGTTGCAGTCGCCGGGCTCGTGGCGTCCGGCGCAGTGTAGCCGGTCGACGCGGTGATCCAGGTTGCGTTCACGTTGGCTTCGAACTCGCCAAAGTAATCGGCCCGCATCGGCAGACCGAGGATATCAGTCGTGCCAACGGTGACCGCCGATCCCGACAGCGTGCCCGCCGGCGTGATCGAGGCGATATACTTGAACGCCTTCTTGCCCGTGGCTGTGCCAGCATTGGCGCCGGTGATCGTCTCGACCATCGGATACCAATAGATGTCATAGCCGCGAACCGTGAAGGTCGCCGTGCTGTCGTTGCCGACCGACACGACGCGAACGGCACGGGCGACCAGCGTCGTCGGGTCCCAGATATAGACCGAGCCGCCATTGCCCGTCGGCCCCTGGCCGAAGGCTTTGCCGGAGCTCGGGCCATCCAGGGCCAGAAGCCCGGTGACCGTCACGTTGTTGTCGGATCGCTGGATCGACTGACCGACCGTCACGCCGGCGCCGGTGGCCGACACGAGCGTGAGCGCAGTATTGGCGACGGGAACCTGCGACGCCGCGATGTTGTTGGCGGCCAGCGCGGCCGGAACAGCGGAAAGCGTCGGGATAGCCGTCGTGCCGAGGAACCCGTAAACCGGGGAACCGGCACGCTGACCGGGGACGTACGCGAACGGACCGCGCGGGTCCATCAGCGCCTGGCCCTGATCGAAGATCGAGGGGCCGCGATCGGCGTTGTTGTCGGCTGCGAGGCCCCCAGGGACCCCGCCGCCAAACACAACCGCCGGCCCGGCAAAGGCCGTGATCGTCATGCTGTTTCCTTTCCGGGTTACGAGGTCGGGAACGCGCCGTAGATGGCACGGGGGTCGTTGTAGCCGAACGAGTAGCGCTCGTAGCCCTTGACCAGCAGGTTGTCCGTGGTGAAATCGACCTGCATGTCGGTCTCGAAGGCGACGCGCTCGAGATAGAGCAAGCCTTCGATGTTGGTGAGCAGGAACCACGCGAAGTTGCTGGTGAGGAACTCCGAGCAGACATAGCCGTCCGGCAGACCGCCCGAGGTCGACAGGATCGCGTTGACGTCGTTGTCCGCGGTGCCGGGACGCAATTCCGTCTTGGTGAGGCGGATTGCCACCGGCTCCAGCGCATTCGGCACCACGAGCTTGCGCGCGCGGGCGAAGGTCTTGAGACCGGCATTGTCCAGGTAGGTCGTCGGGATCGTGGTCATCGCGTTGAGCAGCGATGCCTCGTTGAGGTCGACCTGCACCGAAGGCGTGTTCGCGAACGTGCCGCCATCGATCGGGTGAGCCGTCGAGCAGAGCGCGACGCCGTCGCCGGCGATGGAGGGGTTGTAGACGTTGGCCGTGTTGAACACGTTCCAGCCGAAGATTTCCTTGGTCTGTGCGAAGGACTGCATCAGGCCGAGGTTCGAGGGCTGGAACTGCGCCTTGTAGAGGTTGTCGTCGATCGCCTTGCGGGTGATCGCGTAGCCAAGAGCGATTTCGTTGTGCTCCTGGTTGTAGACGTAGCGCTCGCCGGCGTTGTTGTCGAAGGAGGTCTGGCCACCTTCGCTCTTGAGCTTGGCGAGGCCCAGATAGCGCATGGAGACGGTACGCTCCAGCGCCATGTTGGACTTGCCCTTGGTGAAGACCGACGGCCAGCGGGCCGGGATCTGATCGTATTTGCCGGTGACACCGCGAAGCCCGGGCAGCAGGAGGTCGCGGATTGCAGCGAGATTAACACCCATATCCGTTCTCCCCTATTACACGATGCCGGTGAGCGACTTGGTGTCGACGTTGTTGAACGCAACGACGATCCAGTTGCCGTTCGAGGCGCTGTCGGTGCCGTTCGATCCGGGCGGTGCGGTCACCAGGGCGACGATGCGGAAGGGCAGGGTCGCGGTGGTGTTGATGGTCGCCTGGTTGGCATAGGCGCCGGACAGGCCGTTCAGCGCGTTGCCGGTGCCGATGGCGAAGTTGATGTTGGCGCCGACATCGGTGGCGGCAACGGGAGAGCCGGCGTTGCCCGACTGGCAGAGGAACTGCGCGTTCGGGTCGTTGATGACGTAGCCGGTGACGGTGGTGTTCGCCAGCGCGGAACCGGAGCCGGGCCAATAGGGCGACCAGACCTTGCGGTTGAGGGTTGCGCTGACATACTCGCAGCCGACGAAGATGCCGGCGATCTGAGTGGTGCCGGCGACGGACTGCGCGATGGTGCCGTCGGCCTGGCTGGTAACCGGGTCGCCCGCATAAATGGCGCCGGCGGTCAGCGCGATGCTACGAGGGGTCTGCTCGTAGGTCGGCGCGGAACCGGTGCCGCGATGCTGGGAAAACCCGAAGGGTGCAAACGTATTGCTCATTTGCGGTGCTCCTGGGGGTGTTTAGAGTTTTCCCTGCCGGCCCGGCAGTTTTACTCGGGGATGAAGCCGCGGCGGCCTGCCACGGCGATACGAAACTATTTCTCGTCGAAGGCGTGCAGCTCGACCGTCTGACCGGCCAAGGCATGGGTGCAATCGGCAAGAAACTGGATTTGACCGTCTGTCACAAATGAATGACAGACGGAGCATTTGAACGGTGCCGGCTCTTTTCCCGCCGCTACCTGTTCGGCGTTATATTTGCACCAGCAGGTTTTGCCTTCCTGTCCAGCCACGTAGTGCCCGCTCTGGACCACAACTGAGGGCGTAAAGGTCGGCCGGGCATAGTCGCCGTTGAAGCCCCAGCGAGGCCCTGGCCCTTCGCCCACCGTGACGACATGAGCCTCGTTGCAGCCCGGGCACCAGAACATGAGCCGGCCGCCCTCGACGGTGCGGAGAATGCCACGCGCGGCCATCTATTCGTCGTCGATCGGGAGCGATTCGTAGGTGGTGCGCAGCTGCGGGCGCACGTTCTGGTGATCGCGCGGCAGCGTGCCGGCGGGTGCTTCGCCCAGCTGCTGTTTCTTGACCGAGATCGCTTCGCGGGCCGCGGCGAGGTCCTCGTCGCGCGCCTCCTGCGTCAGTTCGATCGGCCGCTCCATGAGCATGAGGCCATCGCGGATGATGGCGCCCTTGTGGCCGTCGGCCACGAGCTCGGGATGACGGGATGCGTCGACCGGCTCCCATCCCTGCTCGCGCATCAGGATGTCGTAGGAGGGGTCGCTCTTGCCGTAGGTGGTGACGCGCTTCCACTCGTAGGATGTGCCGGGCGGGATGTTGTCGACGCGGAACGGATCGTTGAGCTGGCCGCCCTTGCGCTTGCGCTCCCGGATAGGACCGGAGCGAGCGGCGGCGCGTGCGGCAACATCTTCCTTGCGCGGCCGGCCGGGGCCGCGGCGTTCGATTTCGGTTTCCATATGGATGATCCTCAGTGGGTTGTCGCGCCGTTTTCGCGCTGGATGGCGAGGAGCTGCTTGGCGTACTCCGCGTCGGTCATGCCGCAAGCCGCAGCGATCTCGCGCTGCGCCGCGGTGAGGCGCACCACGTTGCCGCCGCGAGGCTGCGGGGCCTGTGCGGCGCCGCCGCGGCTCACAGGGGCAGCAGGGGCCGCCGGAGTGCGAGCAGGGGGTGGATCGTCGTCGATGTCGTCAGCGGCGGCCTGGCGCTGCGCATAGCCCATCTCGACATCCATGTGCTGGAAATACTCGTCGGTGTCTGGGCGGATGCCGGCGCCGAGGGCCTTATAATGCGCCCGCTGCAGCAGATCGCGCTTGGCCGTGTCCGAAACCGTCTCCGGGTGCTTCCTGATCCATGCCGCGGACTGCGGCGATAGCTGGGCGACATACTGCTCCAGCGGGTCAGCCTGGACCTTCGCGGCCTCAGCGCGGCGCTCCAGTTCGGCCTTGCCCTCCTTGATGCGCTGCGCCTTGACAGCGACCTCGGAGAGCTTCGCCTGCGCCTCGGCGGCGGCCTCGAAGTCGCCGGCCTCCATGGCGGTCTTGTAGGCCGCCTTGGCATCGTTGCGCTCATGCTCGGTGTTGGCGATGGCGTTGTCGATCGCCAGCATCTCGGCGCTGACCGCCGCCGAGCGGGTCTTTGCGCTTTCCTTCTGGGCGCGGTCGAGTTCATCGGCACGAGCCTGGGCGAGCCGTTCGGCCTCGGCGCGCTTGGCCTCGGCCTCCGCAATCTTCTGCTGCGCGCCTTCGAACTGGGCTTTCCAGTCCGGTTCGGCGGCCGGCTCGGCGGCGGCCTCGACGGTCACATCGGCATCGGCACCGGGTTCTGCGGCGGCGACTTCGATCTCGTCTTCCGGCTTGTTCGGTTCGTTCTTGGCCATTCGATGGCTCCTCAGTAGATCACGGTCGGGTCGCTCACCCGGCCCTTGATGTGGACGTCTTCCAGTAAGCGGCAGTGCGTTCCATTAATGTCGATCGCGAAGCCGTCGGAGACGCGGTAGATCAGCCAGTCGCCCTCGGCGACGCTCTGGCCGGCGAAGTCGGTGGCGCCGTCGCTCTTGAAGGCCTGCGGGCCGGTCTTGAGCACGAGCCCGACCTTGCCCTGCCATTTGTCCTCGTCGATCGTCTTGTCGGTGAGGATGATGCCGCCGGCGGTCTTTTCCGGTCGCATGTAGATGCCAACCAGGATTTGGTTGTGCATGATTTCCAGCTTGGAGAGGTCGCCGATGGCGGCGAGGATCTCTTCCTTGGTCGATTGGGGCTTACTGGCAGCCATAAGGTCCTTCCTGGTTTAAGAGCGGTTGTCGCCCATGGATTTGATGATCTCGCCGAGCATGCCGAGCGCGGAGCGCATGCCGGCGATCTCACCGCAGCGGTATCGGTAGTCGGCGAAATCGGCCGCGAGACCGTGGGCGAGTTGCTCGCTCCTGGCGTCGATCTCGTCGGTCAGTTGCTTGCGCGCCCGGTCGAGCAGGCGCACGTCGAGGGCGGAGGCGGTCACAGCCGCGTGTAACCCCCTTCGAACGCCTTTGTCGGCGACCAGGAGCTAAAGCCGTCGTCATAGACCACGTAATAGCCTGGGTCCTGATCGGAGCCGCGATAGCGCTCAAGCCATTCGTCGCTTACTCGGATCGGCGCGTATCCTTTGTCGACCGGATACAGCGTTTGGCTTTCATCAACTCTCTCGATCTTTAGCGCCCACACCTTCTTGTGGCACTGGTAACGAGGCATTTCGCGGTCGGTTGCCATCGTGTTCTCTTCGAAGAACTTGGCTGCGGGTTGGTTGTAGCGATAATCAAAATAGTAGTGCACTGGCATCAAGGTGCCCTCGACACGCCGTCAGCCTTTTCGGCTTCGATCTCGTGCGGCTGAACCTCATGGATGCGGAGGTCTTGGCCGTCGTAGACATAGAAGGTCGCTTCCGCGCCAGCCGAGACACGAGACTTCGGACCGTTCTCGCCACTGGCAGTGATCGGCGTCACGTCGACCGGCCAACCATGATTTGCTTTCACGATGACTGCGGTGGTCATTTCGCTAACTCCTGGGTGTGCCGTCGGGCTGGCGTGTGATCGCGACGTTGGCCCACATGGCGTTGGAACGATGGTTGCGGATAGTGGATGTCTTGTCGGGACCGTCGGGCAACTCGGCTTCGAGCACGTCGCAAAACGCCTTAGCGGCGGCGCGGACGCGCGCCATGCGCTCGATTTGCTCGTCGGTCGGCTTCAGATATTCGAACGTCGAAGCGTGCATTACTTCGCCCTCGCGTTCTTGCCGTACTTTGCGACCTTCTGCTCCCGGCCTTCGCCCGACCCAGCGCCGGCCGTGTAGACGCGGCCGCCATTCTTGCGCATCGGCAAGCCGGGAGGCGGCGCAGCGGGGCCAGCCGGCGGAGCGGGCGGCATCGCGCCGGCCGGAGCCGGCATCGGGGCAGGGCCGGGCGGTGGCATAGCACCAGGCGTCGGCATCGAGTTCTTGGGGCCGCTCGCCACGATCACATTGACCGTGGTGCCGCCCTTCTTCGGCTTGCCGACATTGCCGCCGTTGGCGAACTTGCCGCGATCGCGCCGGGCCTTCGTCTCGCCGCCCTCAACGCAGCCGCCGTCCTTCTTCGCGACACGGCCGCCGCGCTTATAGCCCTTGGCAGGCTCGCCCGAGGCCTCGCCCAGAGCGCCACCGGGGCCGGGAAGAACATGACCGGCGCCCTGATCCGTATCCAGGTCGGCCGTCGTGACCTTCATGCTGCGCATTTTCTCCGCGCGGCTCTTGTCGGCCTCACGGCGCATCTCGTTTGCCATTGCCTGATCCTTCCTAGTTGGAACCGGGGAGCGCCCCGAACTTCTGCGCCGCCGCACCGGCAACGCCCTGCTCGGTCGGATGGTTGATGATGTCCGAGACGACGCCCATGGCCGCGATGCGCTCGCGCGATTGCCGGTCTTCGTGCTGATCCTGGCTTTCGCGCAGCTGCATCTGCTGCTTCACCGCCAGATCACGGGCCTCCATTTCGGTGCGCGCCTTCGATTCTTGCACCTTGGCCGCGACTTCCTGACCCTTCAGTTGGGTCAACGCCTGGTCGTTGGCGGCATCGGCCTGCTGCGCCTTCGCCTTCAGCGACAGTTCGGCCATCCCCTTCATGATCTCGGGGTTAGGCGGCGGCGGCTGGTTCGCCGGCACCATCAGCGTTTCCGCGTCATCCATCCCAATCATGTGCAGCACGCGCTCGTCGACGGCCCGCGCGTTGTAGAGCTGCGGCGAGGCGCCCTGCAGCTGCTTCAGCGCCATCGCCTTCATCAGCCGGTGCATGTGGCTTGGCGTGTTCGGGTCCGCCTGAGGCACCAGCGAGGCGTCTTCCAGCGCCTGCACGAATTTGTTGGCATCCCACTTGAGCGTGCCCTTGACCGAGCGCACGAATGCATCCGGGTTCTGCCGGAAGCACTCCTTCAGCATCTGGAACTCTTCCGCCTGGGCGGCGTGCAACCGCTTGTGCACGGCGTCCATGATCTTGGTGGCTTGCTCGATCAGCGCCAGCGTGGTGCCGACCGGAGCATCCTGCCTGCCTTCGCCGATCTGGATTTCGGCGGTGCCGCCGACGCGCTGACCGGTCTGGGCGACGTTGTCGACGAGGGTGGCGAATGCCGGGCTGACATCCTTGTACGGCAGCGGCATCACTGCCTCACCGATCGGCCGCCCATTCGTCTCGATGGGCGCCCCACCGCCGGGCGGGATGCGAAACTCGTTGGTGTTCTGCCGGCCGCCGAGCTTCGAATAGAGGAAGCCCGGGAAGTTCGCGAACATGCCGGCATCCAGCATCTCGCGCCATGCGGCGGTCAGCGCATTGGTTGTGTTGCCGAGGATGTGCACCAGGCCGATGTCATAAAAGCCGAGGCCCGGCACGAATGGGTATTTGACAAACGGCACCTTGGGCAGCTTGGCGTCGTCGTCTTCCGCCCAGTTGCGCCGCACCTCGAGGATCCGGGTGCTGTCCTTGTCGATGACGACGCGGTACGGCAGAGCCAGCCCGGTGGCCTGGCCGCGCTTCTTGTCCTCGTACCCCTTGATGTTGAGCTCGCAATAACACTCGTAGATCGTGAAATCGCGATCATCCTCACGGATTGCCGAGATCGGATCGATGCCTTGCGTGTTGGCGATCTCCTGGTCGACGGCATTCAGCATGGCCGGGTTCGGAGTGCCGAGCTGGATATCGCGATAGGCGCCGGCAAGCTGCATGCGGCGCAGCGTTGACGGCTTCATCTGGATCTGATGCGTGACCCGGCGCGAGTTGCGCATGTCGGTCGCGGCATCGGAGACGATGAGATCCTTGGCGTCGACCGATTCCGAGACCGGGCGCTGCCTGATCGGGCAGTTGTAGACCTTCTTGAAGCCGCACCCGCCGAAGCCGACGTAGAACAGCAGCCGGTCGGTGTCCGGGTAATATTCCGACGCCGTCGTCGTCAGATAATAGTTGAGGTCGCTTTCGAGGCTTTCGGCCAGCTCGTCATCATCGCCGGTCTCAAGGATTTTGTCCCCGACTTTGATCGGGCCGGCGGCCGGCAGCAGTTCGCCGCGGGCATTCGCTTGGAAGCGCAGCACCGCCTCGAGCAGCAGCGGATGACGAACGGTCGACATGCCTTCGAGCGCGACCGAGGAATCGACGCTGGACTTCGGGTCCTCGACCTTGAGGCCGAGCAGCCGGATGCCTTTTGCGCGCGTGTCCAGCCAGTCCGAGCGGGAGCGGTCATCCTCTTGAATGCCGAGCAGCAGTTCCGCCGAGATGCGGTCGAGCTCGGCCTGTTCGATCTTCTCGGCCAGGTTGTCGTTGAACTTCGAGGCCTTGTCGGTCGCGGCGGCCGGGCTGAAGTCGACAATGACGCCGCCGTCGTCCATTTCGATCATGGCGGCGCCGGTCGCGGGATCGATCAGAGCGCCGTCGGTCGGGCCATCGGTCTGGATGTCGATGTCGAGACCGTCGAGCAGCGAAGGCGGTGGCGGCTCCGGCGCGCGCAGCGCAGACGGCGCCAATAGCCCGCTGGGCATCGCCACTGCTGGCAATGCGTCTCGTTTCGGCGATGCCATGTTGGCCTATTTGCCCCACAGAAGCTTGGCAGCTTCTCGAACGTCGCCCATGAAGATCGAACCGCCATAGATCGATGCGGCGATGGCCGATTGGTGTACGCTCAGGATTTCGAAGTCATCGGGCAGCTTCGACCCATCGTCAATTTGCACGCTGTCATCGAGCACATAATCAACCTCGTGCATGGTGTCTGTCTTGACCATCACGCCGACGAAATGACCTTTTTCTTTGTCGTAGACGCAGAACTCGGCGTTCTGCTCGCGATCAAGAAAACGGTGGGGGAACATCTTAGACACCATCCACGCGCTACACCTCGGGCCTGCGTCAACGTCTAGCTCATTCAGCGAGTACGTCATCTTGTAGAGCGATGTCTCCAGCGCCACGATGCGGTCGATCAGTTGCTCGCGCGTTGCGGCCCCAAGCATAGTCTCGGCGCGCTTGCGACGCTCGGCGGCGATCTCTTCCGACTTCCATCCGCTCATTGCGCCCTACCTATGCCTGCTGGCGACGAGATCGCGGCACGCCTGCTCCGTCGGTCCGGTGGCGATGCACTCGAACCCGACGAAGGCGCCCCAGGTGCTGGCGTCGATCTGGCGGTACGTGATCGACCGCGAGAAGGGGATCGGCATTTACGACTTGGCCAGCTTCCACAGCAGCAGCAGAAAGCCAACGGCCAATGCCCAGAGCATGACGATGATGGGCGCCATAAAGGCGACCCAAACAAACGATTCTGCTGTGCTCATGCTTGCCTCACACCGGATAGAGCGGTTGCGTTCGATGCGGCTTGTGCAGCATCTCTTCTTCGATCTCCTGCGCCATCTCGGCGCCGTGGATCAGCAGCCCGACATCGCGCAGATGCTTCAGCGCCTGCACCGCGCTGTCGACGAGGTCGTCATGCGGCGCCCGCGGGAACGATCCCATTTCCGTGATCACCATGTCCGACCAATCCCGGTCGGGCGCGAAGACCATCCCGTCCGAAAACAGGTGCTGCACCGCATAGGCGCGCGCAACCTTGTCGCCGCCCTTAGGATCGAGCAGCTGGACGCCGTAGCCCTCATTCGAATGCAGCCGCCTGATCTCTTGCGCCGTCGAGATGCCGGCCGCCTTCGATTCGATCAGCAGCCTGTCGACCTTGAAGCGCCGGCACGATGCCGCGACACGCTCGACGAGGTCATGCAGCGCCAGACGATCGCGCCAGGCGCTCATCAGGATGGCGCGCGGCAGTCCGTTGCGATCCTTCCAGACGCCCCAGACCGTCAGCGCGGAATAGTCGTTCTCCTGTTTTTCGGTATAGGCGGTGTCGAGCGAGGCGATGATGTATTCGCAAGCCGGGAACTTCTTGAACTCCGGATCCTGTGGATCATCGGGATTGCCCCAGAGCTGCCACCAATCCCGCTTGAAGATGCCGCCACCTCGAGGCGTCGGCGCCTGTTGATACTGTCCGGCATAGCCATATGGGCCGAGCACGCTCTTGAAGTTCTCGACGACGCGCCGAGAGAAACGTTCTGGCCAGGCGAGCTCGCCGTCGTCAGCACGCGGGTCTGTCCAGCCGATCGAGGTGTGGTAGCGCCGACCATCCCATTCCATCGGGATCATCAGGTGCTCATACTCGCCAAGTTCGATCAGGGCGCCGGAGACGTCATCCTCGTGCACACGCTGCATGATGACGGCGATCGCCGACTTCTCCATGTCGTTGAGACGGTTCGACATGCCCTCGCGAACCCAGCGCACCGTCTCCTTGCGCACCAGGTCCGATTCCGCTTCCTTCACGTTGTGCGGATCGTCAAGGATGACGCGGTCGCCGCGCTCGCCGGTACCGACGCCCTCGACCGACGAGGCGAACTTGAACCCCATCTTGTTGTTGGTGACGCGCTCCTCGCCCTTTTTGCGAAGCTCGAAGACGTGCCCGAATATCTGCTGGTACCAGGGACTGATCAGCAGATCGCGAAAGCGGCCGTTGTCGCGATAGGTCAGCGTGGCCGCATAGGAGAACGCCACGTACCGCAGATGCGGAAACATGGTCCATTCCCACGCCGGCCAGAAGACGTCGCCGACCAGCGATTTCATGAAGCCGGGCGGCACGTTCACGAGAAGGCGATTGATGTCACCGAGCGTGATCGCCTCGAAATGCTCGCACACCGCATCGAGCGCCCAGCCTTCCTCGAGCTTGGTCGCGGGCTCCAACACATGCCAGGCCTCACGAATGAAGCCCATGAGCGAGCCGCAATTTGCACGGATCTGCTCCGCGCGCTCCGCTACCCTTTCCCGTTCCGCAATCTCAGCCCGACGCGCCTTTTCCTCACGTATCAGCTTCAGCATCATCGCCGGCGAGACCGGCAAGGTTACCGAAGAGAGCTTCGAGGCGCTGGAGGTCATCGTGACCGAGATTGGTTAGATCGATCGGGATCGGGCCGCCGGCCGGGCCGGAATGCTGCACCGCCTGCAGCTTGGCGTGCATGTACGGCGCGGCGTCCTTGGCGAACGATGCCGCGGCATCCCAGTTCTTTTTTGCGGCGTGCTCACGCATCGCGGTGAGCATCACCTCGAGCGGCGTGATGCCCTTCTTGCTCTCGCGATCGGCTATCGCTCGGGTTTTCTTGGTCGCCGCCCCCCTCGGCCGGCCGGCGCCCTTTCGAGCCCCACCACGCATAAATTTTGCCTTTGATTATTTTCTAGGCAGCCGGCGCCGGCTCAGCAGCCTGCGGAACGGCCGCGGCGAGCGCATCATTGGCGGCCTTCAGCTTTGCGGTGAGGTCAGCTTCGGTCGCTTCGGCGGTGGCAAGAGAAGCCTGGACGAGGGAGAGCTCAGCCTTGGTGCTGGCGAGTTCGGCCTCGAGCTGCTGCGTCTGGGCATCGCTGGCGGCTTTACCGGCGAAGGCAGCTTTGATGCCCTCGATATAGCTTTCGAGGCGCTGCACTTCCGGGGCGATGGCGGAGAAGAGGGACATCGGACTGTGCTCCTTGGCGCGCATGGCATCAGCGCGACGGTTGAGGTTGGCGATTTATGGAAGAGGCCTTGGATGAAGCGAGCGATAGCGAGCGCTTTTTCCTTAGCGCTAACCTAGAGAGGTCTGTGCTCTACGAAGGGTGGCAAGCTCGCTGTACGCTCGCCACATCGGGCAGAGCCCTATGAAGGGGTTGGCTCTGGGGCGCGCGCGAGGATGGGTGCAGGGTGGCGAAAAATCGGATTCGGGCAAGGGGTACAAACGATCACTTTTTGTGTGTACCCCCTCGGGTGTTGATTTTGTTGAGCTTTTCGGAGGGGGTACAAAAGTTAACGGCCATTTTGTACCCGCCGTGTACCCGGGCTGTCCCTTGACACGAAACGGGCGTGAGGGGCCGATTCAGTCGAGAAACGAGGCGAGGCGCGCCTTCCGTCGCTCCTCACAGCGACGTTGGTAGTCGTCTTGTTCCTCTTTGCGTTCGCGCTTGTGACGCTCGGCTGAGGTCTCGAAACGGCGCGGATTGTAGGCGTCATATTCGCGCAGTTCTTCGAGCCGGCGCTTCATCTGTCACCCCGCCTTCGCCGCCTGCTTCTTCTTGCGCCTGGCCTCACGCTGGCGCCGCAACTCGTTGCGTTTTTGGCTCCAAGAGAAATCCCCCTCAACCTCGACGCGCTTGGTGCCTTCGATCCTGGCGTACGAAATAGGCTGGAAAGCCTCATCGGCGGCCCAGGAATTCGGGCCCGTTTCTCTTCCGCTCACGCCATCGGGGATTGTGCCCGAAATATCCGCGATTTCCGGGCCAACGGGCAACAGGGGTTTCCCGGCAATTTCGTCATGCAAATTCGATTTGCTGGATAATTGCGCGAGAATTTTCTCAATCGCGCGATTTTTGCGCCGTCTCCCGGTTTCAGGATGGATATTTTCAATTCTTTTGCACCAGCGCGGAAACTTCTGTCCACCGGCTTGTGCCCGGACCCATGCCTGAAGCGCACGGCGCTCCGCTTCGTTGTCGACGAGAAGAATCCAGTCCTTTTCGGCGATGGCGCGCGAAACCTCGGCCGGCGAGGGGTCGGGCTGGAATTGTTCCCAGAATTCCCGGCGGAATATTGCGTGGGCGTCGCCATCTTCCTTGCGCAATTTGTCCTTTTCGCCGGGTATTTTGCCCCAGCCGTTGCGATCGGTGCGGGTATGAATGTAGGGGATTTGCTGGGCGCGCAGCGGAGCGGGGCCGACGCGGCCCTCGGATAATTCCCGCATGATTGTTTCGGCGCCGATGAGGCGGTCTTGGATTTCGCGGAAATTCATGTTGGCTCGCATTTCACGTAGAGGGATTTGCCGTCGGTCGCGATCACGGCCGCGACAATGCGGTGCCCCATTCGCTTACCGCGATGGAGTTCCCATAGTTTGCCGCCCGATTCACCAATTTCCTCGTAGCCTTGGGCGAGCAAGTCGCGCTTCTGCTTACGATAGGCCAGCGCGCGGCGCGTAAAATTGGTCACTAGCATCGTCACCTCCATTCCGGCCGGCGATCGTCCAGCATATCCAGTTGCCTCGATCTTGGCCCGAACGCCCGCCACAAGCGTTCATAGATCAGGCCGGCGAGGGCTCCGCGCATCGAGACCTTGCCGCGGAGCTCGTATGCCAGCGCCTGCAGTTCGCCGACCGGGCAGGCGTCCCAGACCGCTAGCCATTTGCTGACGTCATCCGCCCAGTCAGGCTTCGCGCGGATCAGATCCGACGCGGCGCCGAACGCGGCCGCATCGAGCGAGCTCTTATTGTTTTCGGTCTCGGCCAGCGTCGTCATCACGAAGCGGGCGTGCTCGATGCCGTGGCGGTTGATAATCTTCGACAGCGTCGCGACCGCGCGCGTCTCGCCTGGGCCCGGGTACCGGCTCTTGTCGATGATGCGCACCGAAAACTCGTCGCATAGGGCTTGGACGCGCGGATCGATCATGCGCCGCCTCGGAACCTGGCAAAGACGCGCTCACGCTCCTCGTCGAGATCGCGCAGCCGATCAGCCTTGAAGGTCTTCGAGGCAGCCGCCAGCGCCTTCGCCTCGGGCACCAGCTTCGCCTTGCCGGCTCGGATCGCCTCCGATGCGCTCCCGAACCGCAGCGGCTTTCCGTCCGGTCCGTCGAGGGTCTCGTCGGGCTGGCCGTCCCGCCGGAACACCGCGACGTAATAGGTGCCGAATGACAGCGCTTCGACCCTGATTTCAGGGGGTACAACAGGGGGTACAAAACCGGGTACATGGGGGTACATTTTCGCTGTACCCACCCCCGTCGAGGGTGGTGACGAAATATGCTCAATCCCTTGTGGAGCAAGGGTTTGAGGTGGTGACGAAGGGGGTACATTTTCCCGCATTTAACTTTTGTACCCCCTAGCGTGTCTGGAGCGCGTCACAGCTGGATGTCTCCGTCTGCCATCACATCATTCATGCCGGCCGATGGTTCGGGCTCTGATGGCCTGTTTGTGGACGGTCTGATGATCCCGCGCACTGGTTTGCCGGTGATCCACATGAGCGTATCGTTCACCCCAATGATGCGATGATCAGATAGCCGTTCGCGGGCGCGGCGCAGCCCCTGCTTCAGACGCCCTCGCCAAGCCACGGCGTCGTTGCCGTCGTCCGGATTGAGTTTCTTGTAGGCCTCCTTGACGTGCTCATAGTCGACGACGCGCGTGATCGATGGCGGGAGCGCCATCATCGGAGATGGCGCCTGACCTTTGTCTGCCAGGGCGGAAAGCAGCGCCTTCAAGAACGATGCGTCGTTCGAACTCGCCTTGAAACCCTTGTCGACGACCTCACCCTCTTCCTTCGCCGGCGGCGTCACCACGCACGAGGTCACCGGCTCGCCATAGTCGTTGCGGTCGATCTCGACGGCGGGCAAGACGAACTTCCAACTGAAGCCGGCTTCACCCTCCGACTGCTTCATCACTTTGGCCTGCCGGATCACCCGGTTGTTGGCGTCGCGAAACTCGCCGAGCTGCTTATCCTTCATCACCGAAATGCTGATGACGGTTTCGATGGCGTTGTAGAGGACGAGGGAGCCGCGCGCGGAGCCGAACGAGTTGGAATGGCCGATCACCCAGACGGCGGCCCCGGTGAGGTCGCGGAGACGCTCGTAGCGTTTCAGGATGGTGGAGACATCCTTCTTGTCGATCTCGGAGGCACCAGGCGTCGCCTTGTCGTGGGTGTCGATGACGACGACATCGAGCGAATAGCTCCATTTCTTCGCAATCTCGATGCACTCAGCCGCGAGCTCGTCGACCGTGCTTTCCTCGGAGAAGATATCGAAGCGCCGTGTCGTCACCGCGAAGGGGAAATCCTCGATCGGCAGGTCATAGAACTGGCGGAAGGCCTGCATGCGGTTGCGGGCGCCGTGGCCCTTCTCGACACAGCAATAGACCACACCGCCGCGCAGCGTGCGGCGCCCTTGGTAGGCCATGCCAGCGGCGACATGGATGCCGGCGTCAAAGGCGGAGAACGACTTGCCGGACTGGCTTTCACCGAACCACAGCACGGTTTCACGGCGTGGCAACAGGTCCTGCACCTGAAACTCATACGGCCGTGCGCTCCTGGCGTTCTGGTCTTCCCACCGGATGAGACCGAACTTCGAACGGAAGGGCGGTTTCAAAGCCTCGACCGTGGCGGCCTCGAACTCATCGAAAGACTGGATCGTTGGCGCCACCGTCATGGGTTCGCCCCGACATCCTGGAGGAGGAGGTCCGCGAAGTCGTGGCCGGCCGGAGCCATCGTGATCGAAACGCCGATCCCGAGATTGCGGAACCGACGTCCGCCGACGAGAAGGCGCGCCCGCGTCATAGCGGGATCGCTGTCGCCATCGCCGAGCAGGATGAGCTGGCGCACGCAAGCCGGCAGCAGCATGCCCGGCCGATCCATGTCGGGGACGCCGTTCGGGATACGCTTCGCGGGATCGTCGGGATGCTCCATGGAGCCCATCGAACCGCCCGACAGGTTGCCGAGCGACACCGCGGCGCCGACGGCCACGTCATCGCCGCCGTAGCCGAGCTCGAGCCATGCGCGCGAGGTCTCGATGCCTTCGCCGGTGGCGAGGCGCGATGCATCAGGGGAGAGCCGGATATAACCGCCGCGCTGCTCGCCCAGCACCTTCTTTGCCTTGTTGCGGCGTTGATCGCCGGGCGGCGTAAGCTTCTTCGGGGCGTCGCGATCCAGATAGGTACGATGCAGCCCGATGATGTCGCCGCTGGGCGCGCGGATCGCGGCAACCATCGCCGGGAACGCGCCGAGCTCGACCGATTCCTCGGCATCCGGAGAGGCGAAGCCACGGTAGACGAGATCCGGAATGAAGCGGAGATCGAAGGTCCAGGACTTGCCAACACGAAGACCGCGGGTTTCCTGAAGGTAGGCTGCGACGTGGGTGCCGGCGATCGGCTTGCCGGTCGTGAAGGTATGCGTGATCGATTTGCGCGTCCGCTCGACGGCCTTGCGCTCCTCGTCCTCCCATTCCTTATTACGGACCTCGATAGCGTGCCGCTCCTCGGCAGTGATGAGGCGGACCCCGCCAAGCACCTCGACGGCTTCCATGAAGGTCTTGCCGCCAAGCTCCTGCAACACGCTGAAATGATCGCCCTTGGCCCCGCAGCCGAAACACCAATATGTCCCGCGATCGTCGTTGATCTTCAGGCTGCCGGACTTTTCGGCATGAAAGCAGCAGACCGCCCATTTGGCCTTTTTGCTGCCCCGAGATTTGACGCCATACTTTTCGAACACGCTGGAAAGCAGCGTGCGCGACTTCAAGTCGTCCAGTTCTGTCGGATCGATGCGTCTGGACATGCTATCGGTCGACCCCAGCCTTTGCATGGATGATTGCTGGTCTCGCCCAACGGCGTTGGAACGCTCGCCATTCCGGAGCCGGTCGCCATTTCTCCTGCGATGGCTTCGTAGGCATCCAAAGCATGGCGTGTGGCGTGAAGCCGATCGACAACATCTGCCGCAGCCGAGCTTCAGCAAGATCGAAAGTGTCTTTCGGGAAGCCGATGAGAACGTAAACCCGCATGCGGTGAGATTCTGCCGTGAAGCCAGCCTCAAGCAGGCGGTCGGCCGCGCTCACCAATGTCTCGAAGGCATCGCCCGGGTCATATGCAAAAAACATGTTGGGACGCGGCCGCAAGCTCGCCAAAAGATCGACCTGGTAGTCTTGCAGGGCCAGCGCTTCCAACCCGCCGGTGAACTCGACGCGTCGGTTTTGGTGCCGCAGCATAGCAAAGACGGCCTCAACATGATCGCGGGGCGCCGCAAGCAGATTGTCGTCGAGAATGTTCCACCCTTCATGGATCGGCAGAACGTTCACCGTGGGCCATTTTCGGTGCACGTCGCAAAACCAGCAACGGCGAGGGCAACCGCGAGAGGTGATCGTGTATCCCGGTTTTATGTAGCGGCCCGGGATGAATTCGAGACTGGCATCTTCATAAGCCACACCACCAATCTTGACTGGGGCAACGTATCGCCATTGCTCGGCCAGGCGCTCAGCAATTTCCTTGTCGGCGGTGAAAGTCACAGAGATGTGCACTTCGTCGGCCTCTGCAAAAAGGTCTGGGGGGCCGAAATAGGCGAGCGCATCGTCTGGGGATGCCTTGGTCTTGCGGGGAAACACTCGAATGAGGCGCGTCATCGCCGCACCACCTTGACGGTCTTGCCGCCGCCGCGCAGCAGCTTACCGAACTTCTCCTCGGCTTCGCTGAGCGCCGTGGATGCTTTCTCGCCGTCGCGGACGATGTCACCGAAGATGTGCTTCATGAGGGCGCGATACGCCGCCACCTCCGCCTGTTCCTCGGTATCGAACAGCTGGGCAATGCCGTTTTCGCAGACGGGCTCCCATTCGGAGCGGTGAATTTTCTTGAAGTGGCCCTCGTAGCCATTGCTGACCGGGACCGCCTTGACCTCTGCCGAGTTCATCGCAACGGCCTCGTGATCTCGGCGCGCAGCTCGGCGGCGTTGAGCGCCTTGCGGGAGATGATATCGAGGACGCGACGACGCTCGAACTCCATGCCACGGCCGTACACGCCGGCCAGGATCATGCTGATGTGCAATTCGACCTTCTGCTGGAGCGTGTTGTTCGGTTCGAATGGGTCGACCGCCTTCATGATCTCGGCGACCTCCTTGGTGAAATCGAGGATCATGGGCCAACCTCGGCAATGGTTGGCTCGATCGATGGCGCATCAACCAGGGATAGGCCAAGGACGCGCTGTTGAGCCGACCGCAGATTGTCGACGGCTTGCCGGAAATAGCTCTGCTTGATCTCCGCGCCGAGGCCGCGCCGGCCCAGTTCAATAGCGACGTAAAGCTCCGAGCCTATGCCGGCGAACGGACTGAAGACGACGTCGCCAGGGTTGCTATAGAGGTCGACGCGGCGCCTGATCACGGTCAGCTGCAGCGGCGAAATATGGCGCTCGTCGGCCTCGACGCGGGCGACGCGATGGCTCAGCACGTCCGACTGTGCGATGTCGGTCCAGACCGGCTCCGCATAGCGCTGCCAGACCATAATCGACTTGTGGTCTTCCCATCGCCGGCCGCCCTCTGGCTTGAAATCGCGCCGCACAAGCTGATCGTGCTCGGCGTCGCTCATGTCGTCGCCATGGTATTCGGCCAGCGCCCCGGCGATCGGCTCCGGGTTCTCACCAGGCTTGCGGAGGTCGACCACATAGTCGGCAACAGCGCAGCGCGACAGTGAGGAATCCTTCACGACCTGCTTGTGCAGCAGGCCGATCGCCTTGGTGCGCTGCATCGCCGAAACAGGGTCTTTCCGGATGCAGGTCTCGGAATGGTAGATGAACCCGGCCTGCTGAAACTCCCGGATGATCTCGCCGCGGAAGTCGCGCAATCCGATATAGCCGTCGCGCAGTTTCGAGGTCGGCAACTGCATGCAATGGATCGAGACGAGGCGCCCCGGCATCGTCGCGCGGTACAACTCGACTATGAGGAACCGGAAATGCGTCCAGAACGTCTCGCTGTCCCTGCAGTTCGACATGTCGCGAGGATCGTCGGAGAACGTGTATAGGCTCTCGAACGGCGGCGAGAATATCGTGTAATGCAGCGAGTTTTCCGGCAGCCCGCGCACGACGTCGACGCAATCGCCGTGGTAGAGGTGCCAGTCTGGGCCGCTGGCCTGATCCATAATGTAGGGCGTCATGCTGTCAGCCATTGCGGCAGTTCCATCTTCTCGAATGGGGAAATCGAATTTGCGGCACAATCGTCGCGCATGGCGACGGACTGGCGCGTGAGGTCGCGCATGTGCTCGGCCATTGCGGCTGACATCGCCTCGTAGGCGAGTTCCTTGCGCCGCAGATTGGCTACGACGGCGCCTTCAAGCTCGGACGCCACCATGTAAACGTTAACGGGCTTCTCTTGGCCGAAACGCCAGCACCGGCGTACGGACTGGTAAAGCTGCTCGAAACTGTCGTTGAGCCCGACGAAGATCATGTCGGCGCATCGCTGGAAGTTCATGCCGAACCCGGCGATCGACGGTTTCGAGACAAGAACGCGATATCGACCTTCGGTAAACCCGATCAGCCGTTCCGCCTTCAAGTCCGGATGATCCGATCCCTTAACCTCAATGGCGTCCGGGATCGCCTTGGTGAGAGCTTCGCTTTCGGCGTTGAGGTTGCACCAGACCAGCCAGGGACGATCAGGAGCGGCATTGACGATCTTGGCGGCGGCAGAGACGCGGTCGCCGACCGTCTCACGCCGAACGCCGATGCGCTCCTGCAGCGTCGACGCCGCGACCGGGAACAACATGCCGTTTGCTGGCCGGTCATACTGTGCGGGAACCGTAATCTGGTGGTAGTGGAGCGGCGGCAGGTCATACCCGGGCTCGTCGTAGCCGATATCTGCCGGCGACCGGATCATCGCGCCCCAGGTCGATACCCATTGCCAGAACGCACCTATGGCGTGCCGCTTGAGGCGCCAGCCGTCGCCGCCGGCATCGTTCGCGCGCACCGAGCCGTCATGCACAAAGAACGTCGCCAGCATTTCCTTTTCGGTCATGACGCCGAGAAACTCGGAATGGTTGCCGAGTTCGGTCCAGTCGTTCGGCGCTGGCGTCGCGGTGCAACACAACCGGAAAGGCGTCTTTCGGCACGCATCGATCAGCATTGCCTTGGTCTTACTGTCGTGCGCCTTGATGATGCTGGACTCGTCGAGAACGATCGCGGCGAAGTCGTCGACGTTGAAGCGCTCGAACCGGTCGTAATTGGTCACGACGATGCGGCTGTCAGCAGTCGCCTCCGTGGCGGCATACCGCACACCGTCGATATCGAATTTCGATGCCTCGCCGACTGTCTGTTGGGCGACAGCCAGGGGCGTCAGCACCAGAACCCGGCCGCCGGCATGGCGTTCGACTGCATCAGACCACGACAGTTGCATGAGGGTCTTACCCAGCCCCGTGTTGGCGAAGATCGCCGATCGGCCCTTGCGTAGCGACCATTTAGCCAGATCGCGTTGGAAGGCCTTGGCGGCGCGTGGCGTCGGGTCGTCGACCTCGAATCCGGTCGCTTCGGCGACCTTCATCTTGGCGCGGAGGAAATCGAGGTAGGCGGTCATTCTGCGGCCTCGCGCTGCACAGCCATGTGATTGCAATTTGCGGCGACGAGGGCCTCGGCGAGTGGCGGACAGACGCTGTTGCCGCAGCACGAGCCTTGAACGGTCGCGGTGATCGGGGTGCCGTCGGCGCGGCGGTCGATGATGTAAGTGTCGGGGAAACCCTGGGCGCGGAACCGTTCGCGCGGCGTGAGCATACGCATGCCGATGTCGGCGATCGCGTAGGTCTGGCCGTCGATATCGACGGTAACAACGCCGTGGCGAGGCTTCGTCGTGACCGTGTGGACAGGCTCGTCGAGCGCCTGATTTGGGAGGGCCTCTCCGTAATACTTGGTGAGGAAGCCGGAGATCAACGCCGACTTGTTGACGGTGGCAGTGTCGGTGTGTGTCGGCTCGCCCATCTCGTGCCCGACAGACGTCCCGAACTGCCGCATCATGTGCGCAGCAACGATGCCCTGCTGCGAGACGCCGCCCTGACCGCCACCGGTCAACGTCGAGAGCGGCTTCCGAGCGTCATGGCCGTCATTGCCGGAATTGTGCTGCGCCATGAACGCCGCTACGACGCCGAACTTCGGTGCGCCTGCCATGACCGTATCAACAGGCTCGTCGGCGGCTGATCCGACGCCGTTCTGAGTGAAGCGGGAAAGGTGGACGGCGGCTAGGCTGCCACCGTTGCCATCGGGCACGATGACAGGCGCCGGTTCTTCGACCGACCGCACGCGGGGATCCTGACCGTCACGCTCGCCGTACCTGGGCACCAGATAGCCGGTCACCAAGCCGATCGGAGCGGCACCGCCGGGCCGTTTGATGTAGCTGTTGGCGGTGATGGTCGGGGTCGGTTCGTCGAGTTCCGAGCCCGTCGAATTCGACTGGAACTTAGTCAGATGAGCGGCGACAACGCAGCCGTCGGCCTTTGCTGTCATCGTCCCGGCCGGCTCGTCGCCCCCGCGTGGCGCGCTCTGCCCGGCACGGCCTCCACAGCCGACGAACGACGGCACGATGAGGGCGTTTTGATCTTTCGGGCTGGCGGTAATGGTGTGGATTGGCTCGTCTGCCTGCCGATTGCCGCCACCTTGCTGGGCATAGGTCACCACCGGAGCGACAAGCGCGTGGCTGCCGGCCGTTGTCTGGGTCCGTATCGGCTCATCGAGGCTGTTGACGCCGTTGCGCTTTGCAGCGCTGGCCATGTCGGTGCGGACAATGAAGGGGCTTTTCGCTTCCAGCACGTACCGAACGACGCCGCGAGCGATCCGGCGCATCGTGGCATCGGCCAACGGGCGAACGGCGCGAACGCCGAACTTCTCCCAAATCTCCTCAGCGGTATCGAAGATCGAAGGGCAGGGCAGTGACCAATCGATGATCTCGGCGGCGGTCCGCCACGGCTTCAGAACGCCGTTGTCGATCAGCTTGGCATCTTCCGGCTTCTTCGGATCGCCATGGGTGCGGGCTGGCCAGATGATCGGCTTCCCGTCACGGCGAGCGATCATGAAGAAGCGCTTGCGGATCGTGGGCGCTCCATAGTCGCAGGCGCGCAACTCGCGCCACTGGACCTTGTAGCCGGCACGCTTCAGCCTTCGTGTCCATTCCTCGAAGGTGTGGCCGCGCAGCTCGACGATCGGCTTGCCGTCTTCGTAAAGAGGGCCCCAGGTGACGAACTCCTCGACGTTCTCGAGGATGATGACGTCGGGCTTCACCTCCTCCGCCCAGCGCACGACCACCCATGCGAGGTCTCGGATGTTGCGGTCGAGCGGTTTGCCGCCTTTCGCCTTTGAGAAATGCTTGCAGTCGGGCGATGCCCAGAAGAGACCGACGCGGCGTCCCTTGCACACCTCTGCCGGTGAGACATCCCAGATGTTCGAATCGAGATGCAGCGTCTCCGGATGGTTCACCATGTGCATGGCGAGCGCATCGGCGGAATGGTTGATGGCGATGTCAGGCGATCTCCCGAGGGCCATCTCTATGCCGGTCGAGGCACCGCCGCCGCCCGCAAAACTATCGACGATGAGCGGAAGCTCAGCCTGCATACCGGTTCTCCTTTGATTTCACATCGCGCCACTCTTCGGCGCCCTCGACGTCGCGCATCGCGTCCCGGTCGAGCGCATGGCTCATCTCGGCGGCTGTGCGACGCAAAAGCTCGACCGCCCAGTCGGCGGTGCTGTCGACCATCTCTTCGAGCGCGCGGGAGGCGGTGGAGAGCAGGCCTGTCACTTGCCGCCTCCGAGACCGGCGGCGTTCAGCCGGTAAATGGCGGCCGTCGCGGCCAGCTGCCGCCCGAGATCCTTGATGGTCTTCGCGGCCGGGTCGCCGGCCAGCACCAAGCCCTCGTTGAGCATGGCCTCGTTAAGCGAGAACGTTTGCTCGACGGTCGCGGCGCCGGCCTTCACGGCGACGATGGCGAACTTGCCGTCGACCGCGCGGACCTCGCGCATCGTGTCGGGCTGACCGACGACCTGGTTTGCGATGATGGTCTGGCTTGTCGGCGGGGCCGGCGGCACGACGTTGCGCTGGACTAGGTCAACGCCATAGTCGGAAAGCAGCCGGATCAGGTGGTCGGCGCGGCGCCGGACCTCCTCCCGGCTGTCGTCGTCAGCCTCGGTCCAGAGCGGCCGGATAAGACCGTAGCGCTCGCGTCTCAGGCATTCGCCGACGATATCGCGCACGGGCCGGCTCATCTAGACCTCCGGGAACGGCCGTCGCGATAATCCGGAACGAAGCCGGCCGGCTCGAACTGATACCCTCTGCCCCAGACGGTCCGGATGACGTCCAATCCGCCGTTCATCTCGATCAGCTTGCGGCGGAGCTTGCAGACCAGCACGTCAATGATCTTGATCTCCGGACCGCCATCCTCGTCGCCGTACATGTGATCCATGAGATCGGCCTTGGTGCGGACCTTGGCGGGATCGAGCGCGAGCGTGGCGAGCAGCTTGGCCTCGGTCCCTGTGAGGTGAGCGCGGCGGGTTCCGCTTTCGGCATGGCCGGTTTCGGCATCGAAGACGCATCCCGGCATCTTGATGAAGAGGTGGTCGTTGTAGGTGCCGCGGCGCGCCAGCGCCTTCAGCCTGGCGACGAACTCGTCGGCGTGGATCGGTGCCGGTTGGACGTCGTCGGCGCCGGCCCGGAGAATGGGTCCAGCGCAGCCATCCTCCCATTTTGCTTGGTCGAGCAGCACGAACAGGACGTTCTTAACCTCGGCCTGACGAAACTCTCTGCAGGTCGCCACTGCGTAGGCGGCGTTTGCGGCCCGGATGACGCCCATGGCATCGGGATCGCGGAATAGGGCGCTACAGAGACCCTGTGGGAGTGGCTCGCCGTCGCATTCAAAGCCGGCTTGTTCGGCAGCGGAGCAAAGCTCGGTTTCGATCTCCCCGCTTGGAGCGGAGACAATGACGCGCTTCATTTGTGGACGAGGCCCCCGCATGCCGCGAAGATCACGAAGGCAATCGCGGCGATAAGCAGGCCGGCCGACAGCGCCTTACCGAGCGAGTGGCAACCGCGCTCGCGGCTGTTGGATGGGCGCGCCCTCATGCCACTGCCCTCCCGTTGCCGAGCCGGAGGTCCATGAACGCCTTTTGATGCCGGACCGGGATGAAGTTCGCGGACCGCCATGCCACGGCGATCCCCACAGCCTCGGCGGCGTCGTGCGCGGCCTTCTTCGATGGTGGCAGGACGATGCCCTGGCGCTCGGCGGCGTCGACCGCCGATACCTTCCAGTTCACAGCCGGCTTGTAGCCTTTCCCGTAGTAAGCCGACCTCCATGTCTTGTCGGCGATCATCACCCACGGAATGGACAGGCTGTTGAGGATCCCGATCGCGGCGCCGGCGAGGGCGGCAAGCGTGATCGTGGTTGTCGCATTGATCATGCGACGGTCGCCGCCTGACTGATCGCCTCCGCCGTAGTCCACGACGACGCCGAGAGGCCGCTCAATCACGGCGAGGTCGGGGCGCCGGTCGGCGAGCAACGGCCGCAGCGCGCAATCGAAGTCGTCGATTTTCGCCCAGGCGCCGTCACCCTCGGCCTCAATGGCGAGGCAATGCCATGTCGACGACGGCCGCGACGGCTCGACGAAGGAGACGCCGCTTGTCGAAGCGATGTCCAAACCGGTGATCAGCATCGGGGCGATCCCTTGGGGAAAAGAGTGGTGCCCGCTACTGTCCCGGGCTGGTCGATAAGCGGCCTACTGGTGGCGCGCCTGCTTCAAATGCTGGCGTTTCTCGATCGCGCGGTTGATCGCGGCGATACCCATGCCATCGCGCTTCGCCTGCTCACGGAAGGCGACCTCGGCAGCGAGATTGCGCTGGAAGACCGCCTTCAATGGTGCCTCCAGTTCACGCCGCGTCTTGCCGCCCTTGGAAAGCTTCGGACCCCTGGGCGGTATGCGGAACCCGTCGCTCATGGTCATGGTCGCCATGGCGTTCATGCGCCGCCGGTGAGCGGCATAATCCTTGGACGGATTGCCGAGACGCGTGTCGCCCGCATACTCATCCGCGACGATACTGTTGAAGATGTTCATGCTGTTGCCCTCGGATCAGTGTTTCGCGCCGGCAGCGTCTTCGCCTTCCCACGCCTTCTGCGCGGCGGTCGCGATAGGGTCAGCGCCGTTGCCTGGCTTGGCCGCTTCGCGTTCGACAGCCGCGGCGCCGAGGCCGAAGCCGGCGAAGTCGTCGCCCAGATCCTTGATGATTGAGACAGCGCGATCCTTCTCCGCGCTCTCCAGATCGTTCAGACGGTCGTTGGCGAGTTCCTGACGCCGGTCCAGCGTCTCCTGAGCCTTACGCAGCGCCTTGTTCTCGTTGACGATCAGCTTGAGCGTGCCCTTGGCGAGGCCGACCTTTTTGGCGTCCTCGAGCTGCGCCTTGATCTCGGCGTTGGCCGACTGGTTCACCGCCAATTTCTTGGCCTTGAATTCCACGTCGATCTGATGAAGCCGGTTCTCGCGGTCTTCTTCGATCCGGTTCATTTCTTGAACAAAGCTGCTTGCCTCCTGGTCGGTGGCTGTGTTCGAGCCGGCATGGATCTTTGCCATTCACGAAATCCTTTCTGCCGAGCGAAGGCTGGCGCGTTGACGGACGGTGGCGGGGATGAAGGCCAGTCGGGCGTGGTATTTGCAGTACGGCCCGCTTTCGGCGGCATCGTTCCCGCAAAAAGCGAAGTTCTCCGCTTGCGGATCGCCGTGCGGCCATTTGCAGGTGCGTTCGGTGAGCTCGACGAGCTTGAGGTTGCGCGGGGCTGGAACGCCTAGGTCGGGCGTCTCGATCGGCTTGCTCGCCTCGCCGGCCACGAGATGTGCCGGCAATCCGGGGGAGGCGGCGCGCTGCTCGGCGCGCGCCTTGATATCAGCATGGTGAGGGTTATTGGCACCGCGCCACGACGTGGCTTCGGCGACCCGAGGCGATTGCTTCTTCGCCTTTGGCTTCGCCACCTTCGCCCGTGGTGAAGCATCCTTCTTCGGCCGGCCGGTCTTGCCCTTCCGTTCCGCGCTGCCGTTGAGGTGCAGCTTCAGCCTGTAGGCTCGTCCAATGACGGCGCTGCGGCTGGCCTCAGCGAACTTGCCGGCGATTTTGGCGGCGCTGAAACCCTTCGCGCAAAAATCGCGAAGAAGCTGGTCGCGATCAGCTGCTGGGATCGTCTTCCAGTTTGGGAGATCGCTCATCGAGAGCCTCTCCCATTTCCGGATAGATCCATCGAGCCGTGGCGTCTGCCCATTTCAAGCAGCGCGTCGCGATCCACCGTCGAACCGATCTCGGCATAATGAGAGGCCAGAACGATCGCGCTGGCGGCGAATTGGCGTCTCGCACCTTTTAGCTCCTCTTCGGCCCGCAGCTCTTTCAGCGCGAGCATTTCCTCGTAATCGATGCGGGCCACTTCCGCAAAGAACAACGCCCGCACACGGCGACGCGTGATCTTCGGCAAGCGTTTCGTGAGCTCGCGATACAGACGGTCCAGCTTCACCTTACAGGGTGAATCTGGCGCCAGAAGATCGCCAAGGCCGCGGGTGAGCTCGTGGGCCGCCGAAACGCTAGACATCATACGGCGACCCTTCTGGCCCGGGGAACGCGATTCCGCGTTCTTGGAGCAAGATTCCACGCGACTGGAGTCGTTCATTGCTATCTCCATTTCCAGCGACGGAATGCGGAGACTGCGATGAACAAGCGGAACGGAAAGAGGGGTGGGCCACCAAGCCAGGTTGCCAAGGCGAGGGGCCCACCATGTTGCCGGCCTTGGGCAGCCGGCGCTCGCGCGGGACAGGTGACACAGCGCGCGAACTTGAAGGCGAGGAATGCGAAAAATGAAGACCGACGGCCACGGCGAAATGCCGAAGCTTACCGAGCCCGAACCGCTCCCCAGTCTCTTCGTGACCGGGTTCGCTATTCAGGTCGTCGAGGAAAATATCGTTCGGCTGCTCCTTTGGACCGAACTGCCGCCGCTCGGCGGACAGGAGCATCAGGCCAGACTTCAGGCTCGTATAGCCATGCCCGCAAAGACATTCCGGAACCTGGTTTCGGAGGGCCGGCGTGTTGGCCGCGCCAAGCAGTGAAACCGCTTGGAAACTATCCTGCACAGAACGTGTGCAATTCACAGAAACGAGAATTTCGGATCGGCCCCTCCGGTGCTGATGCTGCGTGCTTTGGGGCCAGCGCGTCAGGGCGTCGAGATCATGAAGCCAGCACTGTTTTTCCGCGACGTCAAAGTCGTTATCGACGAGGGCGTCGTGCATCTTGTCGGTTTCTCGACGGCGGACGGGGAACGAAAGTCCGCAGCCGAGCCGGTTGCCCACTTCGTGATGAGCAACGACACCTTCCGCAAACTGCTTGCCGAAGGGCGCGTCAGCCTGGCGAAGGGCGGCCACTGAGGTCATTCTGCGGCCTCGTTTTGCGGAGCCGTCGTGGCCGGCCGAGCGATCGCAAGCGGCCATTCCGCTCCTTCCGGCCAATTTTCGGAAAACCACAACACCGCCGAGTTGAAGCGGCCGAGCGTGATATCGCCACCGCGTCGCATCGCATCGATCTTCTTGCTGTCGTCGAAAACGCGGTGGCTGACGGTCGTGTCTTCGACCCCAGTGGCGGCGCGGTATGCATCGACGATGGCGAGGAGGTGCTTAATTTCGATCATGCGCAAATTATGCGGTAATATAACCGCCGCTGTCAACGGTCTTATTACCGCTTTTGTCAGTAGCGCCGTGCGGTGAAAATACCGCCATGGAACTGAGGGATGTCGTAAAGCGGGTTGAGAGCCGTCTGTCAGAGCTGGGCCTATCGGCTGCGGCGGCCTCCACGCGTGCAGGCCTCAGCAAGGATGCGATTCGCAACATGCAGCGCGCCGCAAAAGACGGCACGCGCCAGGGCGTCTCGACGAACACGCTGGCAGCTCTCGCACCTGTGCTGGACACCAACGTGGCATGGCTGCTCGGCGACCGGGCGGACGACGAACCGGGCGAGAGCGAGGACGTACGCCACGTCAAGGTGACCGGCTTTGTGCAGGCTGGCGCCTGGGCTGAAACTTGGGAATGGTCGGACGACGAGGTTTATTCCGTCCCGGTGCCTGATGACCCGGCGCTCAGGGCGTTCGGACTGCATGCCGCCGAGACGCGCGGCCCCTCGATGAACAAGCGCTATCCGGAAAAGACTGTGCTGGTCTTCACCGATCTTATCGAGACCGGCGCCGCCCTTGAGCTTGGGAAGCGCTACATCGTGGAGCGCGAACGTGCCGACGGATTGCGTGAAGCTACGGTCAAGACACTGTGGCGAGACGAAAACGACAAGATATGGCTGCTCCCCGAATCGAACGATCCGAGGTTCCAAGAACCGATACCGATCGACGGCGGAGAGGACGACACTGTGCGAGTCGTCGGTCGTGTCGTCTACGCTGTCAGCAAAGAATAATTTTCCAGAGGTAGTTGACCACGTCGAAGCGCGCGGTTTATCCGCGCGTGCTCTTGCGCACCCGGTTGGTGATTATCTCTACCTTTAGACGTAGAGCTCTACGTGAAACGACTCTGGTTTCACGCCAGCGATTCTGTGTCCCGCTACCTTCCACCGTTGATGTGTCCCGCTACGTATCAGACAGGCTGCTGACGCAGCCTCTACGTCACAGCCTTACGAATCTGGGTTAGCGTTTCCGCGCGCGAGGCAGAGCGTGTTTGGCGGTTTTTTTACCGAAATGGCTTGACGAGCGGTAAGATAACCGCTTATCGTGATGGGCATAGGAGACACCGATGCCCAATACATCACCCCGAAATCGCCGCCCCGTCGCGGCCGCCGAGCCGGTCGATACCGCCCTCGATCACGCCTGCAACTGGCTGGCCGAGCATCCGCGCCTGACGTGTGCGCTGGTATGCGCCGTTGCCCTAATCCCGCTCCTGATAGATGCGCCACGATGAGCGCGACCGCCATGTTCAACGACATCTGGGCCGGCCTTGTCCCGGCAGTCGTCAAGCCCTTCCGCACCAAGCGCAACGGCCAGATCGTTACCCGGTACCGCTGGCAGCGTGCTGACGGCATGCACTGCTGTGGTGCCGTCTTCACCACCGTCGAAGCCGCCGTCGCCGCCAAGCGCCGTGACGCCCGCTTCTCAGCCATCGAGGTGGCGTGATGGCGCACAAAATCACGGTCGATATCTCAAGCCGCTTTCCATTTTTCATCGACGCTGACGCCGCCTCGTTCGGTGAGGTTTTTGCCGCCATGAACGACGAGGAACAGGTCCATGTTTTCCGGGCCATGGTCGAGGCGATGAAGCCTCATTCGGCGCAGTGGGATCATATCTCAATCGCGCTTGAAAAGCCTGAGAACCACGACGTTCGCGACATTCTCCGCGAAGTCCTTTTCCCGGCAGGTGCGGCATGAACGCAACCCTTCACACCGGTTTCAGGGTCCCGACGCCGATCGACGAGGCCATGGCGACCCGCCGTCGGCTCAACGACGCGATCGACGTCTACGGCAACGGTTACGACGACCTCCGCGCCAGCGCCATCGAGGCCATCGCTTCCGGCCGCGCCGCGTTCTGGACGACGTCCAATTACTCGGCAGCTCGCACCGTCGACCTTCCGCTGGCGCTCAACCGCGGCGCCGGCATCAGAGCCGCGCTCGACGAGGCGCTGCCTGCCTGGTGCGCCAACCAGCGGCCGGTCGCTCTCGACACGATCGTCCCGCTGAACCGTAGGGCTGCCGTCGCCTTGTCCGGTGCCTACGCCTCGTTCGGCATTTGGCGCGACGAGGAAGAGCTCGAGCGGCGCGCGCTGCGCGACTGCCGGAGGGCGGTGGCATGAGCGAGGCAAAGCACACACCTGGGCCTTGGGGTTACGTGCCGGGCCACGAGCATCACGGCCCCTACGTGACCTCGGACTTCGGCTCAACCATTTGCGACCTCTACACGATGTCGAACCCGAGCAGCATGTCCGTTCGCAACGGCGGTGACAGCAGGCCCCTCCCGTTCCTCGCCGAAATGGCCGAACCGAATGCCCGCCTGATCGCCGCGGCGCCAGACATGCTGGCGGCCTTGAAGGCGCTTTGCGATGCCGACGCGTCCTACTGGGGCGAAGAAATCCGCATCCGCTGCCCCGGCCATGGCGAGGCTATCAAGCGGATGCGGGTGGCCCGTGAGGCCATCGCCAAAGCGGAGGGCCGCTGACGTGGCCTACCGCAAGATCGTCACCTCGCACATGAACCCGCCTATCCCGGTCCGCGATTACGACTGGTGCGCCTTCTACGAGGGCGAGGAAGAAGCCGGCAACTACGGCTGGGGCCGCACCGAAGCGGAAGCCATCCAGGATTTCAACGACAACTGCGCCGCCGACCACGACGCGCGCTTGGGAGACAGGCTGTGACCAAGAAGACCTCCACCTTCACGCTGCCATCGGCATTTCGCGACATGGGCATGGCGAAGCGCGGCCTGTACGGCGCGTATCGTCGGCCCTTCGACCTGATCGAGCTTTTCACGACGGCTGATCGCCGCCGAGCCGGCCTCCCGCATCAAGGCACTAAGGAATGCGCCAGGAGCGCTGCCAAGGTTGCAGCGTGATGCGCACCGACGCCCTCCGCCAGCATCTGACCGACCTCAAGGGCTGGATCGAGCACTGGCAGTCCGACCGGCTCTGCAACCTCGCCCCAACCGAGAGCAGCCTGATCCTCGCCAAATCCCATGCCGACAGCGCCTTGACGCTGCTTGATCGCATGGAAGCCGAAAAGAAGGAAGCGGCGTGATGCGCTACGAAAATCGCACCGAAAGCCGGGTGAGTGCCGACCCCGCGAAGGTCATCCCCGATAAGGCCGGCTTCTACTGGGCCAAATGGCGTATCCCCGAAGACGGGACCGATGACGAAGAGCACTTCGTTGCCGTCGACTGGTGGGAGGTCGTCGAGGTTCACGACAGTCTTGGCGGCGACGAGCCGCTCCGGGCATCGATCGCCGGTGTTCGCCAGACGCAATCCCTCGAGAACTTCGTCTGGCACAAGCCCATAGCGCCGCTCGAGGTGCCCACGCCATGACCTCTGCGACAACCGACCGGATCAGCGCCGAACAACTGCGCCTGCTCGCCGATGATGCCTTTGACGTCCTCAACTGGGCGAAGCGCCTCGGGCTGCCGCGCGAGCGCCAGGTGGACGAGACCGTGAAGGCCTTCGAGGTGCGCCTCGGCTACCGCGAAGCGAACCTCACCTATGGCACACCAGCCAGAGGGAAGGGAACGACCGCTCTCGAAATCGCGACCAAGACAGCAAAGGGCCAGCAGCTATGAACGCTGAAACTTTCCAGAGCATCGGCGATCTCGCCGCCGGCGTCGTCGGCAACATCGAGATCATCAAGCCGGCAAACCGGGCGGAATGGCTGGCGGCGCGCAAACGCGATGTCACCGCGTCCGACGCATCGGCCTTGCTGGGCATCCATCCCTATACCACCTCATATGAGCTTTGGGCGGAGAAGACCGGCCGCAAGCCGGACGAGGAAGACAACGAGGTGTTCCGGCGCGGCCGCGCGCTCGAATTCGTGGCGATCGACTTCCTGCGGGAGGATTACCCCGACTGGAAGATCACCCACAGCTACAACAATCGCTACTTCCGCGATCCCGTCGGACGCATCGGCGCGACGCCCGACGCCTTTGTCACCATCCCCGGCCGGCCCGGGAAAGGCATCATCCAGATCAAGTCGGCCTCCGATTTCTCGGTCAAAAACTGGATTGACCCGGAAACCAAGCAGATCACGCCGCCGCTCTACGTCGCCGTCCAGGCGCTGATCGAGGCGGAATTGACGAAATCCAGCTATGCCATGGTGGCGCTGATCGTGTCGGGCCACGGCATGAAGCTGCATCCGCCGATCGACATCCCGCTCACATCAGGGCTGATGCCCCGCATCTATCGCGAGGTCGCCGATTTCTGGCGCGTCGTCGCCGAAGGTAGGCATCCCGCGCCCGACTGGAAGCGCGACGGTGAGTTGCTCGAAGACCTCTACGAGCCCGACGGCCGCATCATCGACCTGTCGAAAGACAACCTGCTGCCGGCGATCTGCGACGAGAAAGCCCGCATCGCTTCCGAAAAGAGCGCGATCGACAAGCGCCTGAGGGAGATCAAAGCCGAGCTGCTCGACAAGATGGCCGGCGCATCGGCCGCCAGGATCTCGGACGGCCGGATGATCACCGCCAAGACCGTTCAGCGCGCCGGCTACACCGTCAAGCCGACGTCTTACATCGATCTCAGGGTGAAGGCGTCAAATGTCTGAGATCGAATGGCGTCGCGTGCCTTTTGCTCCGCTTTACGAGGTGTCCAACCTCGGCGGCGTTCGCCGCGCGGCGCGAGGGCGCAGTACGCGACCTGGCCGCTTGCTTAAGCCTTGGCAGGAATCGAACGGTTACCTCCGTGTGACCTTTCGCATCGACGGCAAGAGCGTGAAGCACTGGCTTCAGCGCGTGGTCGCTTTCGCATTCCACGGCGACCCGCCGACGCCGGATCATGAGGCCGCGCACGGCGATGGCGTGAAGTCCAATAACCGGGCCGAGAATCTCTCGTGGAAGACGCCCGCCGAGAACAGCGCCGATTCCAAAGCCCATGGGACGCGCATCCACGGCGATCAGCATCCCGGATCGAAACTGACGGCCGCCGACGTGGCGGCGATACGAGCCCGATACACTGGCCGGCGCGGCCAGCAGACCGAACTCGCCCGGGAATACGGCGTCGGCCAGCCGATCATCTTCGGCATCGTCAATGGCAAATCATGGGTCGAAACGGCAACCCAGCCGACGGCCGCAACATCGGAGACACGGATATGAACCAGCACACCGGCCGCGAAATTGAGGTCCTTACGAAAGACGGCGAACTCGTCACGGGTTTGCCGGAAGGCTATGACGCCAGCAGCGGCAACCAGAACCTGGCCGTAAATTTGGCGCGCGCGGAGATCGATCAGCAGATCGCCACGGCGCAGGCGCTGCCCAGGAGCATCGCTCGGGCCGTCCAGAACATCATGACTTTGGCGACGCTCGACGAGGAGACCGCCAAGGAATGCATCTATGCGCTTCCTCGCGGCGGCAAGCCGATCAAGGGGCCCTCCATTCGCTTGGCGGAGATTATCCAAAGCCAGTACGGCAACAACCGCGTCGGCACCCGCGTTGTGCACGTCGACCGCATTGAGAAGTATGTCGAGGCGGAAGGCGTGTTCCACGACCTCGAGACGAACTCGGCGACGACATCACGTGTGCGCCGCCGGATTTCGGACAAGGGCGGCAAGCTGCTCACCGAAGACATGATCATCGTCACCGGCAACGCCGCGGCATCGATCGCTAAGCGGAACGCCATCCTTGGCGGCGTGCCCAAGGGTGTGTGGCGCAAGGCCTATGCCGAGGTGGAGCGCGTCATTGTCGGCGACGTCACCACGATGGCGGAGAAGCGCGAAGACGCCATGAAGGCCTTTGCGGCATTTGGCGTTACCCCGGAGCGCATCTTCGCGGCGCTGGAGATCGGTGGCCTCGCCGACATCAACCTGGAGCACTACACGACCCTGATCGGCATGCACCAGGCGCTGCGCAGTGGGGAAGCGACCGTCGAAGAGATGTTCCCCGTCGCGAAGCCGAAGGCCGATCAGCCGGCCGACCTCAAGGGTAAGCTCGACAAGCTGGCCGAGGGGAAGGACCAACCATCCACCGCCGGTGAGCAGGCGGCAAAGCAGAAGGAAACTCAGGAATCGGAAGCCGGCTCTTCTCCGGCCGGCTCCGATGCGCCCGGCAAGCAGGCCTCAACGCCAAAGGCGACTGCTACCGAGCAAAAGCCGTCGTCCGCCCCCGTCCCCCCGGCGGACGACGGCGATCCCATCGCCGTCGCGACGCGTCTGGGGCGCGCCGCGTATCGCAACGATCTCAGCGAGCGCGCCGTCCCGGCCGACTACAAGCAGAAGGGCAGGGAGGCTGAAAAGGCGGCTTGGATCGCCGGCTTCCGCGACGAGGCCGACAAGGACGCGCCGGAGCCCGGCTCGGTCGAGGAGGACTGAGACGATGGGCCTTTTTCAACTTAGAAGGGCGATGCACGAGGTCGAACTTGTCGAAACCGACTTCAAGCCCGACACCCTGATACAACTGTCCCTGCTGGACCGCAGCGCGCAGAAGGTCGGCGAAACACTGGACCGGCTGCGGGCCGGCGAAACCGACCTCGCGCAGCAGATCGCAACGCTCAGCGAGGAACTTAGGCAGACCCGCATAGCCATCACGGCCTTCGAAGCAGCCGGCGCCGTCCTAGACGGCACCAAACAGCCGGCTATTGCCGATGATCCCCATACGGTCGAGCGGCAGGTGCCGCGGGCGGTGTCGGCATGATGAAGTTCCGCAAAGGTGATCTTGTGTCGATCACGGCCAGGGTCAAATACGACCAGAACGACGAGGGCGTCGTCTGGCTGATCGTTGGTCGCGGCCAAGATGCGATGGTCAAGACATCCGACATCACGATGGTGTCGCCACACTTCAACGTCGGCGACCCCGTCATACATTCCAACGGCGCGACCGGCTTCGTCCGTGCTGTCCAAGACAGCCATGCATGGGTTGAACTTGACGACAAGACCGGTTTTGCGACTTGGGCGGCCGCAGAATTGCGCCTGATCGGAAACGAGCCGGCTAGCCACGAATATGAGAGGCCTTCGTCCCGCCTGGTGATTTCTGGCGAAGAGCCGGAGGTGGTATTCTGATGGCCGCTCCTCTCTCCCTCATATCCGTCGTCGACGTCGAGACGACCGGCTTTCCGCCCGACGCCGCTATGGTCGAAATCGGTCGCACGAATGTGCGGCTGTTCCCGGAAGGCTGGCAGGTCGAAGGCGAACCGGTGTCGCGCTTCGTCAAGCCCGGCCGGCCGATCCCTCCGGCGGCATCGGCAATCCACCACATCATCGACGAGGACGTCGTTGACGGCATGTCGGCGGACGAGGCGATCCAGTTCGCCACGGCCGGCGCAGATTTCCTGTGCGCCCACAACGTCGAGTTCGATAGCCAGTTCGTGCGCCAGAGCAAGCTGCCTTGGGTTTGCACGCTTAAGGGCGCCCGACACGCGTGGCCAGAACTAGAGAGCCACGCCAACATGGCGATCCGCTACGCCCGCCGGCTGTGCCTTGCGCGCGAGCATCGGGTTGGCGCTCACCGGGCCGGCGCCGATACTCTGGTCACCGCCCACATCCTCGTCGACCTTCTCAACGAGATCGACGTCGAGAAGCTGATCGACATCTCGCGGCGCCCGTCGCTGCTGCTGCGCATGCCCTTCGGCAAGCACAAGGGTGCGCGCTTCTCCGAGCTTCCTTGGGATTACCTGCAGTGGATCGTCGGCAAGTCCGACCTCAACGACGACATCAAGGCAACGGCCCGTTCTGAACTCGCAAAGAGGGGAAGATCATGAGTGGTTCTGACGAATCTCCATCTGCGGCACCGGAAGAGCAGCCGTTCGAGTGGATGATGGTCGAAATCTTCGGTCATCGATCCCATTGGGGTCGCGGCATTGAGGTAGAGCGCTTCGGCGCCAAGATGCTGCGCATCGACGTCCCGCAGGTTGAGTGGTCGACGCCGTCGGCCGAGAAGCCGGAGCAGCAGCTCATCGTTACCGGCTGGGTGTCGCACTTTTACGGCGGCGCCTCGATCTTCTCCAACACGTTGACGGACGAGGCCACGGTGTTGCGGCGCTGCGCACCATATCGGAAGCCGGCGCTATACATCGCGCCGCCGGACGAGGTTCCGGACGACGACTTCGCGCCGCCGCTTTCCCACATCGAGCCTCCGTCGGAATTTGACGAAGAGGAGCCATTCTGATGTCCAGCTCCGTCACCCGAGCCGGCGCGGTCCTGGCCGCGCTCGAAGATCACCAGATCAAGACAGCGGACAAGTTAGCCGCCAGCGTCGGCGTCTCACCGCGCACGATCTACCGCTACATGCGCGACCTCCGCGCCGCCGGGCATCCGATCCTGTCGGAAGCCGGTCTTGGCTATCAACTGAGGCGAGAGCGGACGAAGCGCGAGGTCGCTCAGCCATGAGCGAGATCCGCGCGTGGTCACCGCAGCAAGCCGCTGCGCTCGACGCCGTCGCCGCTTGGTACGGCAGCGGGCTGAGCCGCAAGCAGGTTTTCCGCGTGTTCGGCTATGCCGGCACGGGCAAGACTACCTTGGCGCGCCACTTCGCTGAAGAGTTGCGCGGTGCCGTTCTCTACATGGCCTACACCGGCAAGGCCGCGATGGTGATGCGCAAGAACGGTTGCGTCGGCGCGATGACCATTCACGCCACTATCTACCAGGTCGACTTCAACCACGAGACCGGCGTTAAGAAATTCGTGCTTCGCGACGTCGACGAGCTCGCCGATGCCGCCCTTTTCGTGATCGACGAATGTTCGATGGTCGACGAGGAGATCGGCAAGGACATCCTCTCCTTCGGAGTCCCGGTCCTAGTGCTTGGCGATCCCGCGCAGTTGCCGCCTGTGAAGGGCGGCGGTTTCTTCACGGACGCCGAACCCGACGTCATGCTGACCGAGATCCACCGGCAGGCCGCTGAAAATCCGATCGTGCGGATGGCGACGACGATCAGGGAAGGCGGCCGTCTGGAATACGGGACCTATGGCGCCAGCGAGGTGATCCGGCGCGCCGCGCTCACCCAGGATCACGTCATGGGGGCCGGCCAGGTCCTCGTCGGCTTGAATAAGACGCGAACGTCCTACAACACCAGGATGCGCGAGATCCTCGGCCGGGCCAGCCCGATGCCAGAGCCCGATGATCAACTCGTCTGCCTCAAGAACGACCGCAACAAAGGCATTTTCAACGGCGGTCTGTGGAAGGTCGTCGAGCTGCTGAGGCGCCGCCGCGGCCATCTCAATGATCATTGCGTTCGCATGCACGTCGCCTCACTCGACTTCGAATCGACGACCCCGGTGGACATCCGCGTTCGGCAGGAGTTCTTCCTCGGGCAGGGCAACGAGGTCCCCTGGAAGGAACTCAGCGGCCTGCAGCAGTTCGACTACGGCTACGCGCTGACGGTCCACAAGGCCCAGGGCAGCCAGTGGGATACGGTCTGCCTCTTCGATGAATCCAGCAATTTCAGCACGGACCGCGCGCGCTGGCTCTACACGGGCCTGACCCGCGCGGCCGAGAAAATCACGGTGGTTATGTGATGACGAGCCGAGAACTCCTCTGGGCGATCTTCTGGGTCTGCGCCGGCATATCGGTGAGCACGGCCGCCGTAAGCGTCGGCCGGCACGAAGGCTGCCTGGCCATCTGCATCAATAACGCCAGCGTGGGAGCGAACTGATGAAGGTCAAGCGAGCCGAAACGATCGCGTTCTTCCTCTGCGACGAGTGCAGCGCCGTTCACATCGGCCTCTGGCGCAACGGCCAGATGTTCGCCGAGGCGATCCCAATTGATCCTGACGCGGTCGTCGCCGACCTGCAGGCGACTATCGCCGAGAGCAAGGCGCGGCAGGGCATCACCAACACGCCGGCCGTCGGTCACAGGCATTGAGATCAGAGATGGAAGCTCAACTCGCAAAACGTGGCGGTCGCTTCATTGACCTGAGCGGCAAAAGGTATGGTCGCCTTGTCGTCAAGGGCCTCTCGCACGTCGCGGATACGAAGCACATCTACCGCTGCGAGTGTGACTGCGGCGAAGAGGTCTTTGCACGCGGCGAGCATCTGAAGCAGGGCCGCAAGATATCATGCGGCTGCGCTAAGAAGGCTCGAGCGCAGCGGCAGGGTTGGGCAAACCGGACCCATGGCGCATCCAGTTGCGCCGGCACGAAGCCGCCGAGCGCTACCTACAAGACCTGGAAGTCGATGAAGGAGCGGTGTCTCTCGCCGCGCCACAAAAGCTACGACCGATACGGCGGACGCGGCATCACGATCTGCGACCGGTGGCTAAACGGCGAAGGCGGACTATCCGGCTTCGAATGCTTCCTCGCCGACATGGGCGAGCGTCCAAGCCAAACACATTCAATCGATCGCCACCCCGACAACGACGGCAATTACGAGCCCGGCAATTGCCGGTGGGCGACGCCGTCGGAACAACACTGGACACAGCGGAAGGAAGGCTAAATGGCCGGTTCACTGAATCGCGTGATGCTGATCGGAAATTTGGGCGCTGATCCCGACATCAAACGCCTGAACAGCGGCGACACGGTCGTCAATCTACGTATCGCCACCTCAGAATCCTGGCGCGACAAGAACAGCGGTGAACGCCGCGAAAAGACGGAATGGCACCAAGTGTGCATCTACAACGAGGGTATCGCCAAGGTCGCAGAGCAATATCTGAAGAAGGGGATGAAGGTCTACGTCGAGGGCCAGCTGCAGACGCGCAAGTGGCAGAAAGACGGCGAGGACCGCTACACCACGGAGATCGTTCTGCAGAAGTTCCGGGGCGAGCTTCAGATGCTCGACAGCAAGAACGATGGCGATCGCAACGAGGGCCGCTCCCAGCGCAACGATGACTATGGATCGCGCAACGGCGGCGGTCGGCAGAGCGATTTTGGCGGCGGAGGGCAGGGCGGAAGGCCCTCATCCAGAGAACTTGACGACGAAATTCCATTTTTTATGGAGTGGCGCTGATGGCCGCGCGCACCCCCGAACAAGTCTCAAGCGATCCGGCACAGCCCACACGCGATCTTGGGCTGGCGGCATTCACGAAATACTTCGTGAAGAACTATCCAGGCCCAGACACGATCATCCATAAGCCCGAATGGCACGCTCCAAAGCTCTATCGTGCCGCGATCGACGCATACCGTCGCGCGGCCCGTTCCGCACCGGAAGCGGGGAAGGCGGTGGTGAAGCCGCTGGAATGGCACGAGCCGTCAAGCAAGAACAACCACTGTTGGACCGCCGACAGCCAATTCGGAACCTACTCGGTCGTCAATGAAGACGGCTGGTACGCCTGCCGAGATGAGGCGCCGCGCGACTTCTACTTCGAATGGTCGTGGCGAGATATGAGCCGGGACAATCTGCTCACCGCTCAGGCTGCATGCCAAGCCGACTACGAACGGCGCATCCTCTCCGCCCTCGCATCCGTCCCAGCACCATCAGGAGCGGAGCCGGTGGTACCGCTGGCCGAAAAGTCTACACAAACTTTGGACGGCCCCAGGCAATGCAGCCTAGCTAACCCAGGCTATAGCGACTGTCCGAATATGAAGGAAGTGGTGGGGGCTTTGATGGCGAGCGCTACCGCTGCGAGGTCTGCGGCAAAGGCTACTTCCTTGACTATGAGGACATGAAATGAGCGACCACAGAGCCATTTGCAAGTCGTGCGGGCAGACGTTTCTGCTTTCTGGACCGGCGCATATCTGTCCTGGTCTCGCTCCCGCCGCCCCACAGGCGGTACCGGCAGAGGATGTCGCGGGCCTGGTCGAGCGGCTGAATGACATCATTACCGATCAGCGCGCTGACCAGCGTGAGTACGGCGGAGCGGCTGTTAACCCTGACGTATTAAGCGAAGCCGCCGCCGCGCTCACCAGCCTCTCTGCCGAACGGGATGCGCTTGCAAAGAAGGTTCAGGCTTTCCGGAATGATGGCCTTGTGCAGGCCGCCATTGCCCGTCAAGGCGCCCTGCAAGAGGAATTGGACGAGGCGCGCGAAGCAAACCGCAAGCTGCATCGTCGCGTGCAGAAGTTCGAAGGCGCGGAGACGTCATTCCGCATGTCTTTCGCTTCGTGGGCCAAGGTTCTATTCCGAGCCGAAAGCACACCGGAGCGCCGGCCTGACTTTGAGTCATGGCAACGTGAAATCGACAAGGAATTCGCCAGCGGCAGAGCGGAAGCAGCAGAGGCCCGCGCCACCGGCTCCGAAGCTGAAGCCTCAGATCTGCGCAGGAAGCTGGAGGAGCGGAACGAGGCTTTGAAGCCATTCGCCACTTTCAGCGATCACAAGACGAGCTACGTGGAATTGCCTGTTCGCTGGTGCATAGCAGCCGCCCGCACCCTCGCCGCATCCCCCTCTGGACAGACCGATGGAGGTGGGGATGGCCGCTGAGCGCCACGACCCCTTCAAGGACTATGGCGGCTGGCCTACCTACGTCCCACCGAAGAGCAACGTCGCTCGCCTCGTGCAGATGCCCGCACATCAGATCGACGGCTATTCGCTGGCCGACGCTTACATGCGAGACGAACGCGCCGCCCGTGCCGCGCTAGGGGAGCGACCATGAAGCCCCAGATCGTCCACCGCTACACCATCCCGCTGCAAACCGCGATTGAGCAGTTGCTCGGCATGGAGGCCGCCGACGGCGAGCGGTTCCTAGTCAGCGTCGAGGGTGATGACATCGTTGTCGACATCATCGAGCCGGCCGGCCTCAGAAGCGCGGCGCCAGAGCCAACCTTGGAACCTAGCTTCCCAGAGATCTCCCAAGGTTCGGAGGCGGCCGCGCCCGCCGGTGAGACGCAGAAAATTAACACGCCCGAGAAGCCGAAGGGTGGGCCGCTCGCGCAGCGCGCCGGGATTATCTGTGCGGAGAAGGGTTTCTGGCGGTTCCTTTCGGAGAAATACGGCAAGAAGCCCGAAACGGCCGATGCTGCAGCCGATTGGCTTCGCAACCACCTTCAGATCGAAAGCCGTGCCGCACTGGACCATGCGCCGGTGCCAGCCGCCGGTTTCCGCGAAGTCGAGAAAGAATATCGCTTCTGGTTGGATGGCTACTGAGATGGGCGTCCGATTCGTCGTTCAGCCCCGGATGATCGCACCCGAAAAGGTGGCGCGGCGTCTCGGCGTGACGATGGCGGTGTTCTGGGCCAAGCGTGCAGAGCTTGAGGCCGCCGGTTTCCCTAAGCCTGACCAGGTGCTTGGCAATTACTGTTTAGAAGCTGTTGACAAGTGGATCGATGCGCAGGCGGGATTGACCCGCACCGACGATCCGGCTTCCGCTCAAGCCGCGATGCTCGCGGCTGTGCGGGGTAAGGCATGGGCAAAGTGAAGGTCCGATATTACAGCGTGATCAAGGGTCGCGGCTATTGGCAGCCGACGGCCGCGATGCGCGCTGCAGGCTTCAAGCCGCAATCGTGCGGCCCTGATGGGCCCTCCGCCTGGGCGATCGCTGAACGGCTGAACAAGGCATGGGATGACCGCGACGCACCGACTGCCGGAGCAAATCCGGTGCCGGTGGTTGACACTTGGCCGGTCGGTTCGGTCGGCGAGGCCTTTGACGTCTACCGGGGCACCAACGAATGGGCGAAAAAGGCGGTCCGCACCCGGGAGGATTGGGAACGCTCCTGGAAATACATCGGTCCGGTGTTTGGGAAGTTCTCGCCGAAGCTGGTGACCATGCCGGCGATCTCGGAATGGCGCCAGGCGATCGAGGATGGGATCAGCCTGCGTGAGGCGCACCGCGCGCTGAAAATCTGGCGAGCTCTGTGGAAGGTGATGGCGGCGCTGAAATACTGCGAAAAGGATCAGGATCCTTCGCTTGCCGTGGTCAACACGGAACCGAAAGGGCGTTCCGAGACGTGGAACGAAGGCGAAGCGGTGAGATTGATCAAGGGCGCGATTCGGCTTGGATATAAAGGGCTTGCGGCCGCGCTTGCATGTATGTGGGACGGCGCCGTAGCGCCCGTCGATGCGCGCACGCTGAAGCTGTCGCAGAAGCGCCAGGACGACAAAGGGATTTGGTTCGACATCACTCGCGGCAAGACGGGCCGCGACGGGGTTCTGACGCTGTCGCGCCGCACCGAGCGGCTGTTCAACTGGTATCTCGAACAACAGTTTGGCGAGGCCGAGCCGATCAGCAGCATGGAAATTTTCCGAACTCGCCGCGGCGCCGCCTACCGGAAGAACTCCTTCTCGGAGGACTTCCGCGATATCCGCAAGGTCGTGTTCCCGGGCGATTCAAGGATGATGCTCGACTTCCGCCGGTCGGGGAGCACAGAGGCCGTGGCTGGAGGCGTCGAGGGCACCGCGCTGTCGGCTAAGCTAGCGAACTCGCTGTCCGAATCGAAGAAGCTGGAACAGACCTATGTGCCCGTCCAGGTCGAGATGGTGAGGCGCGCCGACGAGGCGAGGCGAGAGGGCAGGCGGGCTCTCAGGGGGAACAAAAAGGGTTAAAAGTCTGAATTGCCGGTCTGGCATTCAGACTTTCGCCCTCTACCCCAACACCTAAGTGATTGATTTGATGGCGCGAGTGACGGGGCTCGAACCCGCGACCTCCGGCGTGACAGGCCGGCACTCTAACCGACTGAGCTACACCCGCGCACTGACGAGCACGTGTCAGGCGTGTTCGTCGTTGGGGCGCTGGATAAGGGGTTCGTTTGCGGGTGTCAAGCGCCGCACGTGAGCATAACAGCAATCAGCAGAAGGTTTTTTGACAAGTGCGCCGGCATTGGCAAAATCCGTCTGATAGCGGGTGCGCCGGCTGTTCATTGGGCCTTGCGAATAGAGTTGTAACTGCTTAAAGGTCCGGCCCGGAGCGGGCGATTAGCTCAGTTGGTAGAGCGCTTCGTTTACACCGAAGATGTCGGCGGTTCGAGCCCGTCATCGCCCACCAGTTTCCCGGCACAATCAAGACTCACCGCGGCGTCAGGCGGAAATCCTGGCCTTCGGGCAGGAGCTGGCCGCCATCGACGACGATCGTCGTGCCGGTGATGTAGCTGGCGTCGTCGGAGGCCAGGAACAGGAAGGCGTTGGCGACGTCGCGCGGCGTGCCGAGACGTCCGAGCGGCACGGCGTCCTCCATGCTCTTGATGAAGGCGGCATCGCGGTGAAGCTTCATGCCTTCGGTCAGGATGTTGCCAGGCTCGACGCCGTTGACGGTGATGCCATAGCCGGAAAACTCCAGCGCCGCCGCGCGGATGAAGCCGTTGATGCCGGCCTTGCTTGCCGAATAATGGCCGTGGCCGGGGCTGCTCACCTGCGGGCCGGTGATGGAAGAGGTGAAGAGCATGCGACCGCTGCCCTGAGCCTTCATCGGTGGAAGCGCTGCCCGGGCGGCGTTGAAGCTGCCGCGCAGATTGACCGCCATGACCCGGTCCCAGTCCTCCGGGCTGGTGTTCTCGATCAGTTGCCAGGGATAGATGCCGGCGTTCTGGACGATGATGTCGAGCCGGCCGTGACGCTGCAGCGCCAATGCCACCACCGCTTCGGCGTCGGCCGTCTTCGAAATGTCGGTGCTGATGAAGGACGCACCCAGTTCGTCGGCGCTCGCCTTCCCGGCTTCGGCTTCACTGTCGGCCAGCACAAGGCTGGCGCCCTCCTCGGCGAACCGCTGGGCTATGCCCCTGCCGATGCCACGCGCGGCCCCGACGATCACCGCCACCTTGCCTTCGATGCGTCCGGTCATGCGAGCCGTCCTGTCATGCGAGCCTTTGGCGAATGGTTTGCTTGAAGGCGTCGAGAAGCACGGCCGCCAGCACCAGCAAGCCGTGGATGACCTGGGTGAAGTTGGCCGGCAGGGCCATGAGGTTGATGGCGGTGTTGATGGCCGAGAGGAGCAGCACGCCGGCATAGACGCCGGGCAGGGTGCCGACGCCGCCTTTCAGGCTGACGCCGCCAATGACCACAGCGGCGAAGGCGTTGAAGAGCAGGCCGACGCCGAGATTGGCGGTGGCGCCGGAGGTGCGGATGGCGAGCAGCCAGCCGGCGAGGCCGGCGATGGCGCCGGCAAGGACGAAGGCGATGATCAGGTTGCGGTTGACGCGGATGCCGGCACGGAAGGTCGCGGTCTCGTTGCCACCGATCATCACCAGATGCCGGCCGAACGGCGTCTTGGCGAGAATCAGCGAGAAGACGACGAAGCAGCCGACAGCGATCCAGGCGGTGAGCGGCAGGCCGGCGAGCCGCTGGATACCGAACCAGCGGATGGCCGGCGCCAAATCCTGCGCCGAGCGTCCGCCGGAAACGACAAGCACGAGGCCGCGCACCCAGATATAGGAGGCAAGCGTGATGATGAAGGCGCTCATCCGCAGTCTGACGATGAGGAAACCGTTGATGACGCCGATAAGGGCTCCCACCGCCAGGGCTACGGCGAGCGAGACCGGCACCATCAGCCAGTCCGGATGCAACTGCAGGCCGAGGCCGATGCCTGACGAGCAGAACATGATGCCGACCGCCATGGCGCTGAGCGCCGCGACCGATTCAACCGACAGGTCCATGTGACCGGCAATGATGACCAGCGCCAGGCCGATCGACATCACGCCCAGCACGCTCGAAGCCTCGACGATGTTGGCGAAGATGCCGAGCTGGAAGAAGTTCGGAATGAGGGTCGAGAACACGGCCAGCACGAAGACCAGCATGAACCAGACGAGATTGTCGAGCAC
>NZ_RZSV01000080.1:0-23225 GCF_004023205.1 Mesorhizobium sp. M1A.F.Ca.IN.020.03.2.1
CCTTGAGGCGCGCGGCCGGCCGCGCGCCTCAAGGCCAAGGAATGGTTCGGGCGCTTTCCCAAGCAGGCCTATTGGACCGAGATCGAAAGCTGGTTCGAGCGCCCGGGCGACGTCATCGAATTCACCATGCGACGGCTGCCGGCGGCGGATTGAAAATCCTCAGGGCACCAGTAGCCGTCTCGCTCCAGTTCCCTCTCTGGCCAGTCGGTCCTCCTTGTTCCGAAGCGGGCATTTGTCGATCGACATGCAACCGCAGCCGATGCAGTCGGTCAGGCCGTCGCGCAGCTTCTTCAATTGGGCGATCTTATGATCGAGGCCGTCGCGCCAAGCCGTTGAAAGCAGATTCCAATCCTCGCGCGTCGGGGTGCGGCCCTCGGGCAGGGATTGGAATGCCGCGGCGATTTCGGCGAGCGAGATGCCGACCTCCTGGGCGACGCGGATGATCGCCACCCGTCGCAGCACGTCGCGGCCGTAGCGCCGTTGGTTACCCGCGGTGCGATGGCTGCCGATCAGCCCGCGCGCTTCGTAAAAATGGAGCGCCGAGACCGCGACGCCACTGCGCATCGCCACCTGACCGACCGTCAATTCCTTCACCGGAGCCATCTCGCACTTTCCGCTTGACCTCAAGTTAGGTTGAGCTTGTAGCGAGGAAAGCCTGACAAGGCAAATTGAGGAGAAGGCGATGTGCGCCTCGGTGAGACTGACGCCGCAAGTGGGAGGCGTTCGCGACGACGAGCAGGGCTTGAGCAGCCTATCCGAGCTGGCGGAGCGCTTCGCCCGCGACCATCGCGACGGACAGCGCGACATTGATGCTGCGGGCGCCCGGCCGCATCGGAATGGTCAGTCGCGCATCCGCCGCCTGATGAACCTCTTCCGGCACGCCGGCGGATTCGCGGCCGAACAGAAGGACGTCGCCGGCGGCGAAAGCAAACCGCGTGTAGGCGGTCTCGGCCTTGGTGGTGAGCAGCACAAGGCGGCGCGCGTTCGTTCGGCGCCATTCCTCGAAGGCGTGCCAGTCGGCATGGCGGGCAAGCGCCGCCATTTCGAGATAGTCCATGCCGGCGCGTTTCAGCGCCCGATCGGAGAGCGGGAAACCGGCCGGCTCGATGATGTCGACGCCAAGATCAAGGCAGGCGGCGAAGCGCAGGATCGTCCCGGTATTGCCGGCGATATCCGGTTGGTAGAGCCCGATGCGGAGACGGTCGTTCATTTCCGCATCCTTCTAATAAGTGGCAGAACGGCCACAGGCGGCTCCGGCTTTTGGCGATTTCTAGACTGGCGGGTGGCCATTTTCTGCGAAGTCGAGTATACGCCCATCATCGTCAACCCGAACCGAAGGAGAGGGACCACATGATGACCATGCACTTCCAGCCCTTCTCCGGGCAGCTCCTCTTTGGGGCCCACGTATGCCCAACGGCGGTTTCGGTACGACGATTCTTCTGACACTTTAAGACCTCATCGCACCGATTCCCGCCGAACCCAGTTTTCGGCCTTCGAAGGAATCTTGCGATGTTTCTCAAACTGCCAAAGCGGCGCCCCGCCCCGCCTGAACGTGTCGACACCGACGCTGGCCGTCATGTCGGGACTGACGCTTGCCGTCATGTCCTGACTGCGTCGCGTCCCTCCGGCCGAATGCCGGAGGTCGAGCTCGCATCACCCTTTTTAACGCATTTGCACATGGAGGACGGACCGATGTTCGATCCCTTTAAAATACCGGGTTCAAGAAGCTTGCATGAGCGCAAGGTGGCGACCTGGGCGCTGCTGATCGGCGAGACTTACTCGTCGGCGGTGCACGCCGAGACGCGCCGGCGTCCGCATCGCGGCATGCTGCCGGACGTCGACTTCTCGCGCGCGGTGCCCGATCCCGGTCGACCCTCGCTGGTGCGCCGGATCATCCGCATGGTCCGACCGGGCAAAACCAGGGCCGGCGACAGCTTGTCGTCAGGATCCTCTGGCAAGCCTGTCGGCGAAAAGCCCGCGACACCCTATATTGCGCGAAGCAGGGCCGGCGATACGGACAATTCCGTATCGCCGGCCCGCGGCGCCGTGCGGCCGAACGGCCTTACCAATCAACCCCGCGCCGCGTGAGCGCACAAATCGTCGAGTGCCTCGAATGTTCCGCTGGTTTGAGAAGAGGCTCGATCCGTTTCCCGCCGCGGAGCCGGCCGAGCCGCCGAAGACGCTGGTCGCCTTCTGCGTGCATTACACGCGCGGGGCCTGGCCCTATATCCTCGTCGATGCCGTGCTGGTGGCAGCGATAGCCCTTGCCGAAGCGTGGATGTTCGGTTTCATGGGCCGCATCGTCGACTGGCTGTCGGCGCAGAACCGCGAATCCTTCCTTGAGACGGAAAGCTGGAAACTCGCCGGCATGGCTTTCATCGTGCTGTTCGCGCTGCCCGGCACGGTATGGCTGCATTCGCTGCTCAACCAGCAGACGCTGATGGGCAATTATCCCATGCGCATACGCTGGCAGGTGCATCGCTACCTGCTCAAGCAGTCGATGGCCTTCTATCAGGACGAGTTTGCCGGCCGTATCGCCACCAAGCTGATGCAGACCGCTCTTGCCGTGCGCGAATGCGTCATCAAGCTGATCGATGTCCTAAACTATGTCGTCGTCTACTTCCTCAGCATGCTGTTCATCGTCGGCTCGGCAGACTTGCGACTGGCTGTGCCCTTGGGTGTATGGCTGGTCGGCTATATCGGGCTCTTGCGCTTTTTCATCCCGAAGCTCGGCAAGGTCGGCGAGGAGCAGGCCAATGCGCGCTCGACCATGACCGGCCGCGTCGTCGACAGCTACACCAACATCCAGACGGTGAAGCTGTTTTCGCATGCCCGCCGCGAGGCAACTTTCGCCAGGGAGGGCATGGCGAGCTTCCTCGATACGGTCTACCGCTCGATGCGGCTGGTGACGCAGTTATATGGGATGCTCTACATCCTGAATTCGCTGCTTCTGTTTTCCGTGACGGCGATCTCGCTGTGGCTATGGCTGGGCGAGGCGGTGACGATCGGCGCAGTCGCCGTGGTTATCGGCCTGGTGCTCAGGATGTGGGGCATGTCGCAGTGGATCATGTGGGAGATGTCGAGCCTGTTCGAGAATATCGGCACGGTGCAAGACGGCATCCAGTCGATCTCGCTGCCGCGCCTGGTCGAGGACCGCCCGGGCGCCAGCGACATCGCCGTCAGTCAGGGCGAGATCCGTTTCGAGGAGATCCGCTTCCACTACGGCAAGCAGAAGGGCGTCATCGAGAACCTGTCGCTCACTGTGAAACCCGGCGAGAAGGTCGGCATCGTCGGCCGCTCCGGCGCCGGCAAGTCGACGCTGGTCAACCTGCTGCTGCGTTTTTACGACCTGGAAAGCGGCAGGATCCTCATCGATGGCCAGGAGATCGCCGGGGTAACGCAGGATTCGTTGCGCGCGCAGATCGGCATGGTGACGCAGGACACCTCGCTGCTGCATCGGTCGGTGCGGGAGAATATCCTCTACGGGCGCCCTGACGCCACCGACGAGATGCTGATCGAGGCGGCCCGGCGGGCGGAGGCGCTCGATTTCATCGGCGCGCTTTCGGACCATAACGGCCGCAAGGGATTCGATGCACATGTCGGCGACCGCGGCGTCAAATTGTCCGGCGGTCAGCGGCAGCGCATCGCCATTGCCCGCGTCATGCTGAAGGACGCACCGATCCTCATCCTGGACGAGGCGACGTCGGCGCTCGATTCGGAAGCCGAGGCGGCGATCCAGGAGAACCTCTACAAGTTGATGCAAGGCAAGACCGTGATCGCCATCGCGCATCGGCTGTCGACCATCGCTGCGATGGACAGGCTCGTCGTCATGGACAAGGGGCGCATCATCGAGGAAGGCTCGCACGAAGAGCTTGTCACCAAGGGCGGCCTTTATGCCCAGCTCTGGCAGCGCCAGTCGGGTGGGTTCCTCCTCGATGACGCGCCGGCCGAGTCCGATGCCAAAGGGTCTCACTCCGAGATGGCGGCGGAGTAACGCGATCGCGATTGGCATCAAGGTTACGGCAATTGCGGGGAATCGCTCCCGGGCGTAACCACGACCTGTCAGAGGCCTGCCGGGGACCAAATCGGGTGCCGGCGGGGTTCCGGCATCCACGAGAGAAAAATGTTCGACCGCATCTTCACCTGGTTCGAAAGCCATTATTCGCCGGTGGCGCTGGCCGAAGACAGGCAGCCGCCAATGGGACTTTGGCGGTTCTACTGGTATTTCATAAGGCAGTTTCGCGCCGCCTATTGGCTGCGCATGATCATCGTTGCCGTCGCGGCAATAGTGGACGCGATGCTGCCGATTTTCGTCGGCCTGATCGTGGGCCTGCTCTCCAAGACCAGGCCGGGCGATTTCTTCGCCGCGCATGGGCCGCTGCTCGTCATCATGGCGATCGTCGTGCTGCTGCGTCCGCTGTCCATGGTTATCGACGCGCTCATCCGCAACCACGCCATCGCACCGAACCTCATCGACCTCATCCGCTGGCAAAGCCATTGGCATGTCGTGCGTCAGGACTGGTCGTTCTTCCAGAACGACTTCGCCGGCCGCATCGGAACGAAGGTCATGCAAAGCGGCGACTCGGTGGAGATGAGCGTCAATCTCACCGTCGATGCCGTCTGGTACGCGCTGGTCTTCGTCGCGGTCGCCATCGTTGTGCTGGCGCGGCTCGACCCGCTTCTTCTGGCTGTGGTGGCGGCCTGGCTGGTGTTCTATTGCATGATCTTCTGGTTTGCGATGCCGAGGATCACCCAGCGCTCGTCCCACCTGTCGGAGCGGTGGTCGCAGGTGAGCGGCCGCATGGTCGACAGCTACACGAATATCCTGACGCTCAAGACATTCTCGACCGGCGAGCACGAAGACAAATATGTCTCGCAAGCCGTCGTCGAGCACGCCGACACGTTTTACCAGCTGATGCGCGTTTTCACACTGATGTGGTCGGCCCTGTTCGTCCTCAACGCTATGCTGCTCATCGCCATAAGCTGGCTGGCGCTGGCCGGCTGGAACGCCGGCGCCATGACCACGGCGGCCGTGGCGACGGCGATACCGTTCGCGCTGCAGATCGCCAACATTTCCGGCAGGATCCTCGATGTCGGCGCCAACGTCTTCCGGCAGATCGGCGTCGCCAGCAATTCGATGACGACGATCGCGCGCCCCATCACAATGCAGGACCAGCCGGACGCGCCGGCCCTCGTGGTCAAAGCCGGCGGCATCGAGTTCGAGCAGGTGAACTTCAACTATTGGCGCAAGGACGGCAAAGGCGGCGTCATCGACAATCTGTCGCTGAAGATCGCGCCGGGCGAGCGGGTCGGCCTGATCGGCCGTTCCGGGGCCGGCAAGTCGACACTGGTCAATCTCGTGCTGCGGCTGTTCGACGTGCAGGACGGCAAGGTGCTGATCGACGGACAGGACCTCCGCAACGTCTCGCAGGAAAGCGTTCGCGCGGCGATCGGCTTCGTCAATCAGGATACGTCGCTCCTGCATCGATCCGTTCGCGAGAACCTCAAATATGGACGACAGTCCGCCAGTGATGAGGCGATGTTCAGCGCCGCCAAGGCCGCGCAGATCGACGATGTGATCGCGGGACTGACCGATCCGCATGGACAAAGCGGCTATGAGGCGCTCGTCGGCGAGCGCGGCGTGAAGCTGTCCGGCGGCCAGCGGCAACGCATCGCCATTGCCCGCGTTATGCTGAAGGACGCGCCGATCCTCATTCTCGACGAAGCTACGTCTGCGCTCGATTCGGAGGTGGAGGCCGCCATCCAGGAGAACCTCTACAAGCTCATGCAGGGCAAGACGGTCATCGCCATCGCCCACCGCCTGTCGACCATCGCGGCGATGGATCGGCTCGTCGTCATGGACAAGGGCCGCATCGTCGAGGACGGCTCGCATGAAGCGTTGATCGCCAAGGGCGGGCTCTATGCCCAGCTCTGGCGGCGCCAGTCGGGCGGCTTCCTGCTCGAGGAAAAGCAGGCGGCCGACGATCTGCCGACGAAAGGTGAAGCCGCGGAATGATGAAGGCCGTCTATCGCTGGTTCGAAAGCTGGGTCTACCCGTTCCGCGAGCCGACGAACCTTCGTCCACCTGCCAGCGTCGGCGGCTTCCTCTGGCACTATGTCGGGCAAGCGAAGCTCGCCTTCTTTGCCATGCTGATCATCGGCGGCATCGCGCCGCTGGTCGAGGCCGGGCTGTTCTATTTCGTCGGACGGCTGGTCGATATCCTCGACCAGCTTCCCGGCGAACGCAGCTGGCACGCGCTGTGGGCAGCCGCCGGGCCGGAGCTGCTGTTCATGGGCGCGGTGGTGCTGATCATCCGCACGCTGGTGGTCGGCCTTTCGGCGCTGGTCGACGAGCAGACGATCACGCCGGGCTTCTACAGCCTGGTGCGCTGGCAGGCGCACCGGCATGTCTCTCGCCAGTCCTACGCCTTCTTCCAAAACGACTTCGCCGGGCGTATCGCCACCAAGGTCTGGCAGGCGGGGCAGGCCACTGGCGACCTCATGGAAAGCTTCATCGAAGTCGTCTGGTTCATGATCGTCTACACGGTGACGACGCTGGCGCTGGTCGCCGGCCTCAACCTCAGGCTGGCGGCGCTGGTGGTGATCTGGATCGTCGCCTTCGGCTGGCTGGCCAGGCTCCATCTGCCGGCAATCCGCAAGCATGCCGAGGCGACCGCCGAAGCCGGCTCGATGATCACCGGCCGCTTCGTCGATTCCTATTCCAATGTGCAGACGCTGAAGCTGTTCGCGGCCGACGGCGACGACCGCTACATCCGCAACGGCTTCGACATCTATCTCGATGCGCTGCGGCCCTTCACGCGGCGGCTGACCGGCGTGCGCGTGGCGCTGACGACGCTTTCCGGCATCATGATCACGGCGATCGCCGCCTTTGCAGTCTATCTGTGGGTGGAAGGCTCGATCACCGTCGGCGCCGTCGCCTTCACGCTCTCGCTTGTGCTGAGGCTCAACATGCTGCTGGGACGGCTGATGATGCAGCTCAACAGTATCCTCAGGAATCTCGGCGTGCTGGAAAATTCCAAGGCGCTGATCTCGCAGTCGCTCGGCCTGACCGACGCCCCGGATGCCAAGGAGCTGGTGGTTGCGGGTGGCCGCATCGACCTCAAGAACGTCACCTTCCACTACGGGAAAGGGGCAGGGGTCCTCGAGGGCATCGACCTCGTCGTGCGTCCAGGCGAGAAGGTCGGGCTTGTCGGTCCGTCCGGCGCCGGCAAGACGACGCTGGCCAATCTCATCCTGCGCCTCTACGACCTCGAGGGCGGCAGGATCCTGATCGACGGCCAGGATATCGCCCGTGTGACGCAGAATTCGCTGCGCGCCAATATCGGCGTGGTCAGCCAGGACACGGCGCTGTTCCACCGCTCGCTGCGCGACAACATCAAGCTCGGCATGCCGGACGCTACCGACGCTGAGGTGATCGCCGCGGCGCGCAAAGCCGAGGCGCATGACTTCATCATGGGGCTGCGCGACAATCGCGAGCGCCTTGGCTACGAAGCCTATGTCGGCGAGCGCGGCGTCAAGCTCTCCGGCGGCCAGCGCCAGCGCGTGGCGATCGCCCGCCTCTTCCTCAAGGATGCGCCGATCCTCATCCTAGACGAGGCGACCTCGGCACTCGATTCCGACATCGAGGCGGCGATCCAGGAAAACCTGGCAAGGCTGATGGAGAACAAGACCGTCATAGCCATCGCCCACCGGCTTTCCACCATCGCAGCGCTCGACCGGCTGGTCGTGCTCGACGGCGGCCGCATCGTCGAAGAAGGCACGCATGATGAGCTGGTGGCGCTGGACGGCCTTTATGCGCGGCTTTGGAAACGGCAGTCCGGCGGCTTCCTCTTCAATGAGGAAAGCGCGCTGGAAGAGACGCGCCCGGCGGAGTAGAAACGCAGCCATGTCGATCAGAATGCCCAGCAATTTCGGACGGTCAGGAGCGCAGGAAAGCGCTCTCGATCTGCTCGGCCACGAAATACTCGCTGAAAAGGCGGCCGCCCTCGGTCGCGCCGGCCAGCGCGTCGACGAGGCCTTGGCGAAGCTGCGCGAAAATGGGGAAGGCGGGGATCGCAACCGGCTGCTGAAAGAAGCGGCAGAAGCCGTCCACGCCTATTTCATCCAGCGCGAACTCTGCGGGCTGCGCAAGCATGACGCCGTGATCCGCGAATACGACATCCCGCGGGCGGTGCTGGCCAGGCTCGGCGCCAGCTAAGCGCTGACTTCCTTCCGAAAGCGCGCCAGGCGCAAGGCGAGCGCTCCGGGATTCTCATCGGCGACGAAGTGCCCGCTATCGGGGATGATGTCGCCCTCGATATTGGAGAGGCCGGCGGCCTTCAAGCCATTGAGGTAATCGGTGATCTCGCCGGTCTCGGCAGCGCCCCTGAGGCAGAGCACCGGCGTATCGATCGGGCTTGCCGGCGGAACGGCATTGGCCTTGGCGTCCTCGGAAAAGGCGCGGTACCAGTCGAAGCCCGCCTTGAGGCTTTCCGGCCGCGAATAGGCCTTGGCGTAGATGTCTCTTGCTTCGGCCGGGATGGCGGATTTCTCCTTCGAAAGGGTGTCGAAGAAGAAGTCGAAATAGGCGCGCTCGTGACCCCCAACCAGCAGTTCCGGGAGAGCAGGAACCGCGTGAAAGGCGAAATGCCAGAGGTTTGGATTGCGGATGACCTTGTCCCACGGCGCCACGCCCGGAACGACAACATCCATGATCGCAGCGGCGGAGAGGATTTCCGGATGGTTGCGCAAAAGCGCGAAGACGATCTGGCCGCCGACATCATGGCCGGCCACTATGACCTGTCGCAGGCCGCAGGCGTCAATCAAGGCCGCTATCACCCTGGCCAGATGGGCTTTCTCACCGGTTTTGCGCGTGCCTCGCGAGCCGCCTATACCCGGCAGGTCCGGCGCGATCACGCGCTGATCGGTGGCGAGCCGACCGATCACGTTCTCGAAGGCATGGGAACTTTGAGGCCAGCCGTGGAGCAGCACGAGGCCGGGCGCATCCCGTGGTCCGGCTTCGCGGATCGCAATGGTCAGTCCTTCAACCTCGATGCTGGAAGTTTCCATCCGCCCGGCCTTCACCTGTCCGATCGCTCCGACTGACAGAACTAGGCGGGAATCGGTCCGCGGACAGGGCCTGTCTCTCGAATAAGCCGCATCACTCCAGCCATTCGGTGATGAAGCTGCCGTTCTCGTGGATGTCGGTGGTCTCGAGCGGACCGGGGCCGAGATTGGTGAATTTGTGCGGCGTGTCGGCCGGCACGATCAGAATTTGGCCTGCGGTGGCCGTTATCTGCCGATCGCCGACCGTGAACAGGCCGGTGCCGGAACGGATGACGAAGATCTCCGCGTAAGGATGCTTATGCAGACGCGGGCCGCCGCCGATCTCGGGCTGATAATTGAAGATCAGGCAGGAGTTGGAGCCAAATGCGCCGCATTGCAGCTCGCCTTGCCAACGGTCGGGCGTGCTCGCCCATTTGTCGCGGTCGATGACATGCGCCATGGCTCGACAATAGACCGGGCCGGCGGTTGCTGTCGAGGCAAGCGGAGTTCCGATTTACCGCTGAAGTTAGCGCTATTTAGCGCTGTTCGGCGGCCCGATCATCAAGCCGTTGCGCGTGCCGCGGCATGTGCCCGCGACAATGTGCCCTTGTGCCTCCACGCGTCTGGACAAAAACGGGCTTCACGCATAAACCGAACCTCCAAATGCCGGAGGAATTCGCTAGCCTGTTCGCCATGCGCTGTCGGGCCGGCGCGATTGAGCGGGGACAAGGCTCGGCCGCCGGCACGGAAAGAGGCGAAAGGATCAGGCACCCGTGAGCGCAACCGACATCCACGATCCCAACCGTCGCGATTTTCTCTACATCGCCACCGGCATGGCCGGCGTGGTCGGCGCCGGGGCCGTCGCCTGGCCGTTCATCGACCAGATGCAGCCGGATGCCTCGACGCTGGCGCTGGCTTCTGTCGAGGTCGATGTCTCCTCGCTGCAGCCCGGCAGCTCGCTGGTCGTCAAGTGGCGCGGCAAGCCGGTCGTGGTGCGCAACCGCACCGACAAGGAAATGAAGGACGGCGCGGCGGTTAGCCTCAACGATCTCAAGGATCCGATCGCCCGCAATGCCAACTTGCCGGCCGATGCGCCGGCGACCGACGCCAACCGCACCACGCCCGGCAAGGAAGCCTGGATGGTCATGGTGCAGGTCTGCACCCATCTCGGCTGCATCCCGCTCGGCCAGGAAGGCGATTTCGGCGGCTGGTTCTGCCCGTGCCACGGCTCGGTGTACGATACCGCCGGCCGCATCCGCAAAGGCCCGGCGCCGGAGAACATGGCGATCCCGGTGTTTAAATTCATTTCCGATACCAAGATCCTTATCGGTTGAGGCAGGGGGATATTTCGATGAGCGAGGGACACTCCACCTACACACCGAAGACGGGTCTCGGACGCTGGTTCGACGCCCGTATGCCGCTTCCCCGGCTTGTCTATGACAGCTTCATTGCCTATCCGGTGCCGCGCAACCTCAACTACATGTGGACGTTCGGCGGCATCCTGTCGATCATGCTGGTATCGCAGATCCTCACCGGCATCGTGCTGGCCATGCACTACACGTCCGACACCACACTCGCCTTCGATTCGGTCGAGAAGATCATGCGCGACGTGAATTCGGGATGGCTGTTGCGCTATCTCCATTCCAACGGCGCCTCGTTCTTCTTCGTGGCCGTCTACATCCACATCTTCCGCGGGCTGTTCTACGGCTCCTACAAGGCGCCGCGCGAGCTGCTCTGGATCCTCGGCTGCATCATCTACCTCCTGATGATGGCGACCGGCTTCATGGGCTATGTGCTGCCATGGGGACAGATGAGCTTCTGGGGCGCCACCGTCATCACCGGCTTCTTCAGCGCCATCCCGCTGGTCGGCAACTGGATCCAGGAACTGCTGCTCGGCGGCTTCGCCGTCGACAATCCGACGCTGAACCGCTTCTTCGCCCTGCATTACCTGTTGCCGTTCATGATCGCCGGCGTCGTCGTGCTGCACGTCTGGGCGCTGCATGTCGTCGGCCAGTCGAACCCGACCGGCATCGAGGTCAAGTCGAAGACCGATACCGTCGCCTTCACGCCCTATGCGACCATCAAGGACGCGTTCGGCATGATCGTGTTCCTGTTCTTCTTCGCCTATTTCGTCTTCTACCTGCCGAACTACCTCGGCCATCCGGACAACTACACGGTCGCCAATCCGCTGAAGACGCCGGCCCACATCGTTCCGGAATGGTACTTCCTGCCGTTCTACGCGATCCTGCGCGCCATCACCTTCAACATCGGGCCGATCAACTCCAAGCTCGGCGGCGTGCTGTGCATGTTCGGCGCCATCGCCATGCTGTTCCTGGTGCCGTGGCTCGACACCTCCAAGGTGCGCTCGGCGGTCTACCGGCCCTGGTACAAACTGTTCTTCTGGCTGTTCGTGGCCGACGCCATCCTGCTCGGGTGGCTGGGCTCGCAGCCGGCGGAAGGCTCATACGTGTTCATGGCGCAGATGGCGACGCTGTTCTACTTCGCCTTCTTCCTGGTCGTGATGCCGGTGCTCGGCCTGATCGAGACGCCGCGGCGGCTGCCGAACTCGATCACCGAGGCAGTGCTGGAAAAGAAAAACAAGGGAGCCGGCGGGCATCCGGCAGGCGCGGTCAGCGCGCCGGAAACCAAGGGCTGAGAATCTGAGGGGATTTGGCATGAAGAAGATTCTCACCTCGCTGGCGCTGCTTGGCCTGGTGGTCGCGGGCACGGCTGCCATCGCAGCCGAAGAGGAACACAACGCGGCTGCCCCGACGCATTTCCCGATCAATGAACCGAAGGAAATGAGCTGGAGCTTCGCCGGGCCGTTCGGCACGTACGACAAGGCCCAGCTGCAGCGCGGCCTGAAGGTCTACAAGGAAGTCTGCTCGGCCTGCCACTCGATGAACCTGGTGGCGTTCCGCACGCTGGAAGGCCTCGGCTACTCGGAAGCGCAGATCAAGACGCTTGCCGCCGAGTACACCATCCATGACGGCCCGAACGATGCCGGCGACATGTTCGACCGCCCGGGCAAGCCGTCGGATCACTTCCCGTCGCCGTTCCCGAACGAACAGGCCGCCGCGTCCGCCAATGGCGGAGCCGCTCCGCCCGACATGTCGCTGCTCGCCAAGGCGCGCGGTGTCGAGCGCGGCTTTCCGCGTTTCATCTTCGACATTTTCACCCAGTATGCTCAGGGCGGCCCGGACTACATCCACTCGCTGCTCACCGGCTACGACCAGGCGCCGCCGGCCGGCATGGTCATCCCCGAAGGCACGCACTACAATCCATACTTCCTGTCCGGCGTGTCGCTGAAGATGCCGAAACCGCTTTCGGACGGCCAGGTGACCTATGACGACGGCTCGCCGCAGACGGTCGACCAGTATTCGCGCGACGTGTCGGCGTTCCTGATGTGGGCCGCCGAGCCGCATCTCGAAGAGCGCAAGAAGACCGGCTTCCGCGTCCTGGTGTTCCTGCTGCTGTTCGGCGCGCTGGTCTACCTGACCAAGCGCAAGGTGTGGGCCGAAGTGGCGCACTGAGCCGCGATCGGTCCGACACTTTCGAGGGGCGCCGCAAAGGCGCCCTTTTCAATTTCGGGACCGCTTTGATCCGGCCGTGTCACATGGCTGTCATTGCGCATCGCGATCCTGCGTTGGCTCACCTCAAAGGATCGTCCTCATGAAAAGATTTGCGCCGCTTGCAGCCGTGGTGCTGCTTCTTGTCGCCTCCTCGGCAGTCCGCGCCGAGGACGCCCAGCCCTTCGTCACCAACAAGGACATCGACCTGACGATGATCCTGCCGCCGCCGCCGGCCAATGATTCGGCCGAGACCAAGGCAGAACTCGGCGAGGTGCTGACCCTGCAAGTGACGCGCACGCCCGAAATGGAAAAGCGCGCTATCGCCGATGCCGAAGAGGATGTCTGGCGCTTCGCCGATGTCATGGGACCGAAATTCAGCAAGGAGACGCTGCCGAAGTTCAGCGCCTTCTTCGACCGCGTGGTGGCGACCGAAGGCGCGGTCGTCGATCCGGCCAAGGACGTCTGGAAGCGGCCGCGTCCGCATCAGCTCAGTGATCTGGTCAAACCCGCGGTGAAGCTGTCGAATTCCGGTTCCTGGCCGTCGGGCCATGCGACGGTCGGCACCATGATGGGCATCATCCTGTCCGACATGGTGCCGGAGAAGCGGGCCGAGATCATAGCCCGCGCGGCCGAATATGCCCATAACCGCGTGGTCGGCGGCATCCATTATCCGTCGGATGTCGAGATGGGCAAGATTTCCGGCAGCGCGATCGCCGCGGTCCTGCTCAGCCGGCCCGATTTCAAGATCGAGTTCAAGGTGGCGCGATCCGAGCTGCGGTCCGACCTCGGCATGTGAGCCGTCCGTCGCCAACGTTTCTGCAAGGGCGCCAGCGGGGCGCCTTTTTCGCTTGCGGCGCCGACACGGGAGCAAGGCAGGCGATGCCGATCCTTTGCCGGATGCGCTTGTCTCCCGGGCTCCATCGCGGTAGCCGTTGTTGGTTGCGTTGCGCCGGGCGCGTCGACGCCGTTATACCCGACAGCCGGACACGCGGAGCTCGTCTCATGAAACCCTCGCTCGAAGACACGCTGCTTGCGGCCATCCGCACCATTCCGGATTACCCCAAACCCGGCATCCTGTTTCGCGATATCACCACGCTGCTCGGCGACGCTCGCGCCTTTCGCCGGGCAATCGACGAGCTTGTGCATCCTTACGCCGGGCTGAAGATCGACAAGATCGCCGGCATCGAGGCACGCGGCTTCATCCTGGGCGGCGCAGTGGCGCATCAGCTTTCGGCGGGTTTCGTCCCGATCCGCAAGAAGGGCAAGCTGCCTTACGAGACCGTGCGCGTCGCCTACAGCCTCGAATACGGTCTGGGCGAGATGGAGATGCACAAGGACGGCGTCTCGCAAGGCGAGAAGGTGATCCTGGTCGACGATCTGATCGCCACCGGCGGCACGGCGGAGGCGGCCGTCAAGCTGCTCAGGCAGATCGGCGCCGACATCGTTGCCGCCTGCTTCGTCATCGACCTGCCGGATCTCGGCGGGCGCCAGAAACTGGAAGCTCTCGGCGTGCCGGTAAGGACGCTGATCGGCTTCGAGGGGCATTGATCAGTGTTGAATGGTGAATAGTGAGTCGTGAATAGGGAATGGTTCACTAGTCACCATTCACTATTCACCATTCGCTACTCCACCTTCACCAGCACCGCGCTGTCGAACTCGATAACCTTATCGCCGCTGGAGTCGAAACCTTCGGAACGCAGCGTGAGCAGGCTCCAGCCGGGGCGGCCGGCAAGGGGTCGATGGGCAAGCGCTGTGCGGGTGAAGGTCACGGTTTCGCCGGCATAGACCGGCTTCAGCCATTTGAGGTTGCGAAACCCGGGCGAGGGGCCGAATTCGGGCTGCGGGCCGGGACCGGTCCAACGCACGCCCTCGGTCTCCATGCGCTTTTCGAGGTTGTATTTCATCCAGGTGGCGGCGGTGTGCCAGCCGGAGGCGCAGAGACCGCCAAGCATGCTCTCCTTCGCCGCCTCCTCGTCGACATGGAAGATTTGCGGATCGTATTTCCTGGCGAACGCCTTGATCTCGTCGGCCTCGAATTTGTGCGCGCCGAGGGTGACGGTTTGGCCGATGAGGAAATACTCGTCCAGGGTCACGCGACGGCCCCGCGGGTCAGAAACATGCCGGTGTTCTCAAGCTCGAAGACGCATTCGCCGCGCTGGTTGAACAGTTCGCTGCGCATGCTGACGAGGCCGATCTGCGGCCGCGACTTGGACTGGCGCTTGGAAAGCACGGTGACCTTGCCGGTGAGACGGTCACCGGCCAGAACCGGCTTCTTCCATTTGACGTGCTCGATGCCGGGTGAGCCTTGCGAGGTCGAATCGAGCAGGAAGGCATCGCACAGCATGCGCATGAACATCGCGCAAGTGTGCCAGCCCGAAGCCGAAAGGCCGCCCAGGATGCTGGCCTTGCCGGCCACCTCGTCGAGATGCATCGGCTGGGCATCAAATTCGCTGGCAAACTCGATGATCTCGGCGGCGCTCACATTCTTGCTGCCGAGGTCGAGCGAGGCGCCCTCGACGAAATCCTCATAGGCCCAGGTCTTTCCGGTCATGTCGGCAATCCGGTTGACGAACGCGTGATCCCGAAGGTCGGGCATCCCGGATGGAGGCCCGAGCCAATTTGGTCAAGTCCTTTCTGGTGAGCCAGCCAGGCACTCAGGTGTTGAACTTGAACAGCATGATGTCGCCGTCCTGGACGACATACTCCTTGCCTTCGTCGCGCGCCTTGCCGGCTTCCTTGGCCGCCACTTCGCCGCCGAGCGTGACGAAGTCGTTGTAGGAGATCGTCTGGGCGCGGATGAAACCACGTTCGAAGTCGGTGTGAATGACGCCGGCAGCTTGCGGTGCCTTATCGCCCTTGTGGATCGTCCACGCGCGCGTCTCCTTCGGCCCGACGGTGAAATAGGTGATCAGATGCAAGAGTTCGTAGCCGGCCCGGATCACCTTGTTGAGGCCCGGCTCGTCAAGGCCGAGCGAGGCGAGGAACTCCATTTCCTCCTCGTCGGAAAGCTGGGCAACTTCCGCCTCGATCGCCGCCGAGATCACCACCGTGCCGGCGCCCTGCGCGGCGGCCATCTTCTCCACCGCCTTTGTATGCTCGTTTCCCGTGGCAGCGTCCGCCTCAGCGACGTTGCAGACATAGAGCACGGGATGCGATGTGAGCAGGTTCAGGCCCTGCAGGATGCGCAGATCCTCCGCCGCGATGCCATTGAGCAGGACGCGGGTCGGGCGACCTGCCTGCAGCAGTTCGAGCGCCGCCTCCATCATCGGCAGAACGGTCATTGCTTCCTTGTCCTTGCCGGCGGCGCGCTTGCGGACCTGCACGATGCGGCGCTCCAGGCTTTCGAGATCGGCGAGCATCAGCTCGGTCTCGACGGTCTCGGCGTCGGCGACCGGATCGATGCGGCCCTCGACATGGGTGATGTCGTCATCCTCGAAGCAGCGCAGCACATGCACGATGGCGTCGACCTCGCGGATGTTGGCGAGGAACTGGTTGCCCAGACCTTCGCCCTTGGAGGCGCCGCGCACCAGTCCGGCAATGTCGACGAAGGAGATGCGGGTCGGGATGATCTCCTTCGACTTGCCGATCGCGGCGATCTTCTGCAGCCGCGGGTCCGGAACCGCCACCTCGCCGGTGTTCGGCTCGATGGTGCAGAAAGGATAGTTGGCGGCCTGCGCGGCAGCCGTCCTGGTCAACGCGTTGAACAGCGTCGACTTGCCGACGTTGGGCAAGCCAACGATGCCACATTTGAAACCCATGTTCGTCCGGTCCTATCGGGAATTCGAGATTTGCTGAGGGCTATGGGCGAAAGCGCGGACGATCGTCAAGCCCTTGGCATGATCGTTTCAACGCTCAGTCTTTTCCGAACAGCTTCTTCAGCATCGCGGCCATCGGCCCGCTCTCGGGAACCTTCGCCGGCGGCTGCTGCGGGCGGGCCTGGCGGATATGGCTCTGCTGTTTTGGCGCCTTGGGCGGAGGCCGATCGTCATCGCCGGTCGGCACGAGCTTCTCGCGCAGCGCCAGGGTGATGCGGTTCATGAAGGAGTTGTCGTCGCCCTTGGCCAGCAGTGCGGCGTCGTCGGCGATCGCGTCGAGCAACACGTCGAGCCATTCACGGTCGGCCTTGGCGAAATCGCCGAGCACATGGCCGTGCACCATCTCTTTGACGCCGGGATGGCCGACGCCGATGCGCACCCGGCGATAGGCATTGCCGACATGCTGGTCGAGCGAGCGGATGCCGTTGTGGCCGCCGGAACCGCCGCCGGCCTTGACCCTGAGCTTGCCGGCGGCAAGGTCGATCTCGTCGTAGAAGACGGTGAGGGCGGCGGCATCGAGTTTGTAGAAGCGCAACGCCTCGCCGACCGACTGGCCGGATAAATTCATGAAGGTCTGCGGCTTGATTAAAAGGATCTTCTCGCCGCCCAGGGCGCCCTCGGCGATCAGGCCCTGGAACTTCTTCGACCAGGGCGAAAAGGAATGGCGGCGGGCTATCGCGTCCGCCGCCATGAAGCCGACATTGTGCCGGTTGTTCTGATATTTCGCGCCCGGATTGCCGAGGCCTGCAAAGACAAGCATCGTCGTCTCCTGGCGCCGAGAGAATTACTTCTCTTCGGCCTCAGCGGCCTCAGCTTCCGGCGCGGCCGCTTCGGCAGTCTCCTCCGTCTCCTGCTTCATTGCCGCGGAGCCGGCGATGGTCGCGATGGTGAAGTCGCGATCGGAGATCACCGGCTTGACGCCGGCCGGCAGGGCAACCGCCGAAATGTGAATCGAGTCGCCGATTTCGGTGCCGGCGAGATCGACGGTGATGAATTCCGGGATCGCGTTGGCAGGGCAGTGGAACTCGACTTCGTGACGAACGATGTTGAGCACGCCGCCGCGCTTGATGCCGGGCGACTTGTCCTCATTGATGAAGTGGACGGGCACGTCGACATTGACCTCGGTGTCCTTGCCGATGCGCAGGAAATCGACATGGACCGGGAAGTCCTTGACCGGATCGAGCTGAAAATCCTTCGGCAGGACCTGGATCTTCTTGCCGTCGACATCGATCGTAGCGATCGTGGTCAGAAACCCGCCGCCGTGGATCTTGTAGAAGATGTCCTTGTAGTTGAGGGCGATCGCCAGGGGGGGCTGCTTGTCGCCGTAAATAACTGCAGGCACTTTGCCGTTGCGGCGAACTGCACGGGCGGACCCCTTACCGACCTGTTCGCGCGCTTCGGCCTTGAGCTCGTAAGCCTCGTGGCTCATGGCATTTCCTTTCGCGTGTTATGGAGCGTTCGCGGCGGGCAAGCCCATCCGTAAACGTCGAAAGCCGTCGCGGCCTTGCATGGTCGATCCAACGCTTTTGGCTGTCCAAACGCTTCGGGGATCATGCAGGCCTGGCCGGCCTTCCTCCGCGTTGCCTCCAAGGGTGTCTACGCGGGTGGCGGCTCTATAGCGGAAGGCGGGCAGGGGCGCAAGCCGTTGGACCGCAAGGTGTCGTAAGCACATGAGTTGTCCGGATTAGGTAGCACGAGTTGTCCGGTTTTATCGGCAGTCGGATGGAGGCTGCGCGATGATATCCGGTCGGGGAGGCATAGCCGACGCGTTGCTCCGCTGCAAAGTCGGATCTGGCGAGTTGCGCCGGGTCCCGCCCGCATGCGTCATGTAGCATCGGGCCGGTTTCAAACGTCCTTGGCAGGCAACCGAAGGACCGGAGATCGATATGAAACTACTGTTCAACCGCAATCCCAATCCTCGCCTCGCGGTCGCGTCGGCGCGCTATCTGAAGGCCGATGTCGCCTTCGAATTCGCCTCGCCCATGGCGCCGGGGCAAGCCGAGCGCTACCGCGCGCTGAACCCAAATTTGACCTTGCCCATCCTGGTCGGCCCGGGATGGAGACTGTGGGAAGCCGATGCGATCGCCTGCCGGCTCTCGCGCGACATGCATTCGGATTTCTGGCGCACCGGCGACGACGAACCGGAGATGATCCGCTGGCTGAGCTGGGGCAAGGAGAATTTCGTCAGGGCCTGCGACATGGTGCATTTCGAGCGCGGCACGAAACAGCGCTGGGGACTGGGGCCGATCGACAAGGCATTGGTCGAGGAGGGGCTGAGGCAGTTCCACATGACAGCCGCCATCCTTGAAGCCGAGCTTTGCGGGCGCCAATGGCTGGTCGGCAATTCGGTTTGCTATGCCGACTTTCGTATGGCGACCTTTCTCGCGTTCAATGATGCCGCCCAGTTGCCGCTCGACGACTATCCGTCGCTCAGCCGCTGGTATCGGCGGATCGAGCATATCGATGCCTGGCGCGACTCGTTCCAGGGGCTGGATGCGCCGCCACTGCCGCCGGTCAGCAGCGAGGCCGTGCCAGGTTAAGCAAGGATTTTGAACGTTCCGTCTTGAAAGGACCATCGTCGAGGATGCCTGCCAAGCTGCGGCGGAAATGGCTCGCCCCTGCGATGGGACGCGGGCCGTGGCCTGCACTAAGCAGACTTTGTCCAGCGTTTGGAGGTCAGGGAGCATCGGCCGATTGGTCGCCGCTCAGCGCATCGCGCAACGCCCGGACTTTTCGCGTGAGAGCATCGACCTCGGCCGAGGTCATGCCTGAGCGCTCGACCAGCGTTTCGCCCAGACAGCTGCATTGCGTGAGCAACGCCCGGCCGGCCGCGGTGAGATCGACCTGCACCTGCCGCTCATCCTCATGGCTGCGCTGGCGGGTCACCAGACCCGCCTGCTCCATGCGCTTGACCAGCGGCGTGACGGTGCTCGATTCCAGCGCCAGCCGGCGCGCTATGGTGCCGACCGACATGCCATCGGCCTCTCCAAGCGCATTGAGCACGAGATACTGGGGATACGTGATCCCCATCTCGTCGAGCATGGGCTTGTAGGTACGGTTGATCGCCATGCTCGTGGCGTAGAGCGCGAAACAGAGCTGATTGTCCAGGGGCAGAGGCATCGCGCCATGATCCTTTTGTTGACGTCGTGAGGCTCTTTAGCACAAAAAATCATATCGCGATACATATTATCGTGGACAAGAAGTCATCGTTGCACTAGACATATCATTATCGCGATATCATTTATCGCGACATCTAAAACGGAGATTGAGATGACTGAAGCTTCACATGGGAAGGCCGGCTCAGGCAGCGGCACGATCACCACCAACGACGGCACGCAGATCTACTACAAGGATTGGGGCACCGGTCAGCCGGTCGTCTTCCACCATGGCTGGCCACTGAGCAGCGACGACTGGGATGCCCAGATGCTGTTCTTCCTCTCCAAGGGCTATCGGGTCATCGCCCATGACCGCCGCGGCCATGGCCGCTCCAGCCAGACTGACACCGGCAATGAGATGGACACCTACGCCGCCGATGTGACGGCGCTGGTTGCGCATCTCGACCTCAAGAACGCCATCCATGTCGGGCATTCGACCGGCGGTGGCGAAGTGGCGCGCTATGTCGCGCAGTACGGTTCCGGAGGCCGTGTCGCCAAGGCTGTGCTGATCGGCGCGGTGCCGCCGATCATGCTCAAGACCGCTGCCAATCCCGGCGGCTTGCCTATCGAAGTGTTCGACGGCTTTCGCTCGGCGCTGACGACGAACCGCGCCCAGTTCTTCCGCGACGTTCCGGCCGGCCCTTTCTACGGCTTCAACCGTCCAGGTGCGACGGTGTCGGAAGGTGTGGTCGACAATTGGTGGCGGCAGGGCATGATGGGCGGCGCCAAGGCGCATTACGACTGCATCAAGGCGTTCTCGGAAACCGACTTCACCGAGGACCTGAAGAAGATCCACGTACCGGTGCTGGTCATGCATGGCGACGACGACCAGATCGTGCCGATCGCGGATTCGGCGCTGCTCGCGATCAAGCTGCTCAAGAAGGGCGAGCTCAAAGTCTACAAGGGCCTTCCGCACGGCATGGCGACGACCCATGCGGACGTCATCAATGCCGACCTCCTGGCTTTCTTCCAGGCCTGAGTCCCAGCGCCAGAAAAGCACCCGCCATCGCGCGGGTGCTTTGCTCTCTGGAGCTCGTCCGGAGTGGCCGGCTCAGGCTTTCCTGGCCTCCTTCATGTTCGGCAGGAACACGGTCAGCAGGCCGAGGAAGGGCAGGTACGAGCAGACGTGGTAGACGAAGTCGATGCCTTTCATGTCGGCGATGACGCCGAGCACGGCCGCAGCGATGCCGCCCATGCCGAAGGCGAAGCCGAAGAAGATGCCGGCGATCATGCCGACGCGGCCGGGAACCAGTTCCTGCGCGAAGACGACGATGTTGGAGAAGGCCGACGACAGGATCAGGCCGATCACAACGGTAAGCACCATCGTCCATTCCAAATTGGCGTAAGGCAGCGCCAGCGTGAAGGGCAGAACGCCGACGATCGAGAACCAGATCATCGCCTTCTGTCCGTAGCGGTCGCCGAACGGGCCGCCGAGCAGGATGCCAAGCGCCGAGGCGCCGAGGAACAGGAAGAGCATGACCTGCGACATCTGCACCGAAACGCCGAACTTATGGATGGCGTAGAAGGTGTAGTAGCTGGACAGCGAGGCGATATAGGCGTTCTTGCTCAACACCAGCAGCGTCAGCACCGCCAATGCCCCCATGACCTTTTTGCGTGGGAAGGGCGAGACGTGAGCCGCCGGCTTGCGGCTGGCCATCGAGGCGCGCAGCCGGCTGTACCAGCCGCCAACCTGCCACAGCACGACGATGCCGATCAGCGAGCCGACGGCGAACCAGGAAATGCTGGTCTGGCCGAAAGGCACGACGATGAAGGCGGCGAGCAGCGGGCCCATCGCCTGGCCGAAATTGCCGCCGACCTGGAACAGCGATTGCGCGAGACCGAAGCGGCCGCCCGAGGCGAAGCGGGCGATGCGCGAGGATTCCGGATGGAAGATCGCCGAGCCGATACCGATCAGCGAGGCGCCGATCAGGAGCAGCCAGTAATGGCCGGCATGCGCAAGCACCACCAGCCCGACCAGTGATGAGGCCATGCCCCAAGGCAAGGAATAGGGCATCGGTCGCTTGTCGGTGATCATGCCGATCACAGGCTGCAGCAGCGAGGCCGTTACCTGGAAAGTGAACGTAAGAAGGCCGATCTGCCAGAAATCGAGACCGTAATTCTCTTTGAGCAGCGGATAGATCGCCGAAAGCAGCGACTGCATGATGTCGTTGACGCAGTGGCAGAAGCTCACCGCAAGAATGACGGTGAAGGCCGTCGCTTGCGCCGAGGCGTGGCTTGCCGGCGCTGGGGTGGCGACGGCGGTGGCGGTCGTATCGGTCAAGGCAATGCTCCGGGTCTTTTTGGCGGCGAACCGCAGCCAGCCAGCTTTATTGGCCGCTTGTCTTATAATCGGCTTGAATGGCGACTTCTTTCGTGGTTTGGTCCAATAGTTTCGCAAGTGGGCCACATCGAATGCCGCATGGCCGGGAAATCTTCAGGGGCGATGCCGCCGAGCTCGGCCGGCTGCATGAAAGCCGCTGGCAGTGGCTGGAGCAGGCGGTCGGGCCGGCGGTCGCGCTGCCGACCGAATATCCCGACGGCTACCACGTGCCGCGGCACCGCCACAGCCGCAGCCAGTTGCTGCATGGGCTTGTCGGCGTCGTGCTGGTGACGACCAGGCACGGCCGCTGGATGGTGCCGCCCGACCATGCGATGTGGATACCGGCCGGCATCGAGCATTCGGTCGAGATGCTGGGCGACGTCTCGATGCGCTCGGTTTATGTGGTGCCGGATGCAATTCCCGGCCTGCCGGAGGGCTTACGTGTCGTCGGCATTACCGAGCTGATGCACAGTCTGATCGTGGAATCGGAGAAGCTGCCTCAGGGCGGCGAGCTCGAAGGACGCGCCGGGCTGATCATGGGGCTCTTGCTGCATGAGATACCGAACCTGCCGGAGCGGCCGCTCGGCCTGCCTCTTCCGTCGGATCCGAAGCTCGCGGCGCTCTGCCGGCGCTTTGTCGCGGCGCCCTCGCCACATGCGACGATCGACGATTGGGCGGATGCCGCTGGCATGAGCCGGCGCTCCTTCACACGCGCCTTCCACCGCCAGACCGGGCTGTCGCTTTCCACTTGGCGCCAGCAGGCCTGCCTGTTCGCGGCGCTGCCGAGGCTCGCCGACGGCGAACCCATCACCAGGGTGGCGCTCGATCTTGGCTATGACAGCGTGCCGGCGTTCATCACCATGTTCAAGCGCATGCTCGGCAGCTCGCCGCGCGGCTATATGCGCGGCGCGCGCGAGTCAGGCGAGGGGCCAAAGCGATCAAGCGGCCCGGTTCAAGCCAGCAGCGCCGCGGCTTAGTCGAACAGGCTTGAGACCGATTCTTCTGTCGCCGTGCGCGAGATCGCCTCGCCCATCAGGTCGGCGATCGAGATGACGCGGATGTTGGGTGCGTCGAGCACGGCCTGGCTCGGCTGGATGGAATCGGTGATCACCAGTTCCTGCAGTTTCGAGCCACTGATGCGGGCAACCGCGCCGCCCGAGAGCACGCCATGGGTGATGTAGGCAGTGACGCTGGTCGCGCCGTTGGCGAGCAAGGCATCGGCCGCGTTGCAGAGCGTGCCGCCGGAATCGACGATGTCGTCAATCAAGAGGCAATCCTTGCCGGCGACGGCGCCGATGATGTTCATCACCTCGGATTC
>NZ_RZSV01000081.1:0-23207 GCF_004023205.1 Mesorhizobium sp. M1A.F.Ca.IN.020.03.2.1
GACAGGGCCCATCTCGTGCGCCACGAGGAAGGCTTGCTCGAACGGAGAGCTGATATTCTCGCGAATGATCAGATCGTCGGGGGCGACGAAGATCGCGCGGCCGCCGTTGAGCACGGCCGCTCCCGCCGCCGTTGGCTCGACATCAATCCCCCGCCGCTTGGCCTCGGCGACAGCAAGGTCGTAAGGCGACCAAGGATCGGCGCCGGACGCAACGAGGCGATCGTGAAGCTCGGCGGCGATTTGCCGGGTGAGCTCCACCCCGTCCATGTCATTCAGCCTCAGCCAACAATCGGTCGCGCGTCTCGGCCGGAACGCCAGCGTCGATCAGCACTTGCAACTGCGCGACGGTGCTTCCAATCGCCTCGGCCAACCTCTGGAGAAATCGTCGCGGGATGCTGACGAGCAAGACCCGTCGCTCGCGCAACGCGGTCACGACCTGCCTGGGCAGCTCCAGACGCTGGGCCACAGCGCGCCGGTCATCGACCGTCAGCGCCGCAAAAGGGTCGGACATCGCCGCCGGCATGGTGGCCGCATGTCGCGACCAGGCCGCGCCGATGAGCGCCTGATCCGCAGCGGAAAGCGGGGCCGCGTCGTCGTTGTAGACTTCGCGGCTGAGCTCGCGCGAGAGCTCGACGAGCTCCGCGGCATAGTCGGGATAAAGCCGCAGATAGCGCTCCAAGTCGAGCGATCAGCCTCGCTTTCGACCGCGAACGCGTCGAGCACCGACTCGCGAGATGGCCGTTCGCCAGCGGAGTCACCGTTCTTCTCCGTCGCCCATGGCCGCCCGCAGAGCGGCGAACGACTTGTCGCGATATGTTCGAACGGTCTTTTCGGCGCGGCCCAGCGCCTTGGCGACGGTCATGACCTCTGGTTCCTTCGAGTCAATGGGGAAGCCCTGTCTCAACATATGAACGATCCTGCTTTGTTCTGGTGGTAGCGCATCAATCGCCGCATCCAGGTGCAACCGGTAAGCCGGATCGTCGAAATCCGACGCGGTGAACGGATCGTGGGTCCCGGCCGCCTCGACCTCCGGTGACAGCTCACCGCTCTCCTCGTCATATTCGAGCGGCTGGGACCGGTTCTCGTCGCCCCAAGCGACCGACGTGAGGCGCGAAGAGGTCATCCGAGATTCGACGCGGGAAGTCCAAAGCGGTGCTTGTTCAGCTCCTTCGCGGGAAAGTCTCGCAAGTTTGAAATCAAGGATCTGGGAGGCGTTCGTCTCAATCACAGCTGGCCCATATTCTGAAACAAACCGGCTCGTGTGAGCAAGCAAGCTGTGCCATCTAGGACACGCCATTTATGGACGCGCACCCTATGGGTGTTCGCTTGCCAAGCCTACGTCAACGGCCCGCTGCGTGCTGAGTTGACGGTGATTCTGCAGGACCGACTCCAGGCCGCCGGCCTCGATGCCGACGCGGCACGGGTGGAAGCCGACGACGACGATCCCGACGGGCAGACGCTGCTGATGTGGTATCCCGCGGCGACGCCGCGATCTGATTATGTGCGGGCGGCGATCAAGATCGAGTCGGGCGCGAAAATCCGCGCTCGACCCAAACCGCGATGTGCCGATCAACCCCTATGTCGACGACGATCTGCCGGCGCTCGACCTGACCGTGCCGGCCGTGCGCACGGTCGATCCCGAACGCACCTTCTGGAACAAGGTGGTCATCCTCCACCGGCTGCGGCGCTGGGTTAGACCAGCGCGGCGAGTTGCGTGGCGGCGGCCAACCGCGTGTCCCGTCACTATTATGACCTGCACCAGCTCGCCGCGACGCCACCGCCATCGCTGAGCCAGCGCTCGGGGCACTAGGCAAACGGCGCATCAGCGGCGAACTCTACGAGCGCGACCCGAAGGTGGAAGCGCTCATCGGTGAACTGGGGGTCCTGCAGCGTGACGCGTTGTTGGCCAGGGCGGAAATCGTCAAGCGTTCCGACCCGGGCTACAAGCGAATGTCTCGTCTATTTCATTCGCGCGAGCCGTCGCGACAATAACGAGGTGTGGTTCGAGCGCCTCTATCGGATCCTGACCGAACGCGTGCTGCGCAGCCTGCGCAAGGCGGAAAGCTCTGATGGAAAGAAGGAGTCGCTTACGCGTGGGACCATACGTGACAAGGTGTTCGGCCGGTTCGTCGAGCTCCTTTCGGCGGACCGTGCCGACTACGTCGACAAGCTCGACTATTTCAAGGTGCGCTTCGATGGCGCGCTGGCGAGCCTGCGGCGCGACGCGCAGGAAAATCGGCGAATGAGTCAGAACCGAGGGTTTGCAGGGCCTTCGTGGCTCTCTTCCCGAACCTTGTGGATTGACCGTTCCACCTCGGACTCCGTTTCGAGTTGGAACGGGTTGTAGAGCACCCGACGATCTTCAAGAAACACGAGGAAGCGGCGAACGATCTCCGCCTCGGAAGGTCCGGGATCAGTCCAAGGGTGTGCTGATCCCGGTTACCCGGCGTGCCACTTCGGCCGTCACCTTGCCACTCTTGCGGAACCAATTGCGCATCCCGGCTCCTAGCCGACTCGAAGCCGAGATTGCTTCAAATGAGACTGATCCTCGGTCGGCCGGAGCGAATGAGCAGCCATGGCGGTAATGAAACCCTCAGGCGTTTCCAAGTAGCGCTCCAACTTGTTCTCCCTCATCAACACCACGAACAGAGCGCACGATTTCGCCTGACAATTGACCGACTTGCTGGGGTTGAACTCTATGTCAGTGAAACCGGCATACTGCACTTCGCCGTCTACTCGATTTTTGAGCCATACACGGTGGGGAAAGATCGCATTGAGATAGAGCCAATCATAGAACACAGTGGTGGGTTTTAGGGGGAACTCGACGCCATCGAATCTGAACCCTGTCAAAGCGCCGGATTCCCGGAGTCGCGGGTCGCGCTTTGCCTCTCTCGGCTCTACCTCGTAGAGGTCGATGTATGGTCCACCTTCCTCGAATACCTTGCTCCCTTGGAAGGCGTTCTCCAGCGGTATCTCGCCGAAGCTAATCATGACCCGCAGGTGAAACGCACTCAGGTGGCGACCAGCGATCTCGTCTGACTTGCTAGACACCTCTAGCAGTGGCGCATACCCGGCTTTCTTCGCGGCCTCGTGCAGCGATTGGATGTTCTTCTTCTTTTGGACCTCTGCAAACCCGCCAGCCCACGGGATATCGAAATCCAATCGCTTGACGTAACCTTCGTCCTCAGTCGCCGGGATAAAGATCGGTCTTTCAGCCATTGGGAATGTTCCTTATGAGCGCGAGTGGTATGACGTGGGGGACCAGCACTTCGTACTTCTCCGCCTGCGTGAGGCGCGCCTTAATTGCCGGGTCCTTCCAGTCCGTTCGGGTATACAGTATCTCGAAATCGATCAGCGGTTCGGCATCGGCGATAGGCACCGAATCGACGCCGCCTTTGTTCGCCACATCGTTGGTGAAACGGACCCCGTCGAATTGCATCACAGAGGGGTGTATTTGGAGAAAGATCGTGTCCGTGATCCTTTCGTCCTGCCGGGCCACGTACTCCATCGGATGGTTGTTGCGAAAGCAAAGGTGGACGTAGTTGCCCATTCCCTTCAACGCATCGGCATCCCGACTAACTTGATTACCGCCCGGAGCCGGATCTTGACATCCTTCTGGAGAAGACCAGCGAGAGGATGCAGTCCGCCCATTTCTCGGATCAGGGGTAGGTTCCTCCTGTCGGTGAAGTGATAAAGTAGCGGCACCTTATCAAGTGTATCAATTATCAATTGCCATGTTCCCCTCCCGTTGCGGGCCGGTTGTGGCCACGCCTGATGGGCGAATCTTACGGCAGTCGCCGCCCGAACGCTATGATCGTCGTCCGCGCGGGCTATGCACGGCGCGATCCATGGCACCGCTTGAACTTCTCACCACTACCGCAGAAACAGCGAGCGTTGCGCGGCGTGTACTTCATCGCGAGTGCCATGGTGATCTGCGCATTCTCGTGCTGGACAGATTGCAATTGTCGAGCGATTGCCGGGGTAACCTGCACTTCTCCCACGCCGGGGATGCTGTTCATGATTTCACTATGTCGCCGGGCAGACTCGAAAAACCGTTGGACAAGCGGGTCTTTCGTTAGCGCCTGCCTGTGATTGTCACGGCGCACGCCCTCGTTCTCAAAATCATATGCGGCAGTGCTGTCAGGCAGAAATAGCCGAGTAACGATCTGGGGCACCTGCGGAGGCGTGAGGTCAATCCATGCCCGGCCCTGAGGAGGATCGTAAACTGCGTGGTGCTCCGCCTCGATATATAGGCCCGGCCATTCCCAGATAGCCCAGCCCAGCACGATCCGCCCGCCACTTCGGGCAACCTTGCGCCGCGCATTGGTAAAGCAATCGAGCGGAGCCGAGTCGTCGTCTGGCGAGATGCGCAGCAGAACAGGCGGACGTTCGACGCTTATGCCTCGGCAGAATTTCGCGACTTGCGGCGATTTAGGGTTAGCAGTTTGGGTTAACATCGTCGCCTGTGATCCCGCATGTCAGCTATTCAGAAGAGGCCAGCATAAGTTTCACGGATTGCCGGGCGTTCTACAATTGTTCTATACCGAGATCCGAGAGTTTCTACCGTTAGTTAAGGTTCGAATCGACGTGAACGGCCACTCCATAAACATCACCATTCCAGACGTTGACACCATGACCGACGAAGAGTTGGCCGTGTTCGCCCGCATTCGTGACGGCCAGTGGAGCGCTCAGACGCAAGCCTTCATGCGTAGGTTCGTGACCTACAAGCTGAACCTCAATCGAGCATGGGCGGGAACATGGCAGGGATGGATGTGCCCGTGCTGCAATCGGACCAAGCCGCAGATCGTGAGACTCACGTCGGCTCGCGTCCTGCTATGCCATCTTGAATCGCACTACGATCACTTTGGCGATAAGGCCGGGGAGCTCTTCGAGGAATCAACCAGAAGACGCGACCGGGAGTTCAATATCCAAATCTCGCATGCCAAATACGGGATGCTCCAGTTCGTTGAACGCTTCCAACGGACGCTGATTTGCATTGGTGCGGTATTGGTTAGGAATCCCGCCTCGCACTCTGCGACATGCCCGATTGTCGACCGCTAGAAAACACAATTAGGTGGTACGGAGGGAGGGGAAGCGGCTGGTGCGCGTCTGGTACGGACCGCTTGCTAAGTATCAGATTTTCCTGCACCACTGGCGCCAAACGCAATTTCGACATGTACTATGCGGTCTAACGGCCAGTTTTGAAAACCCCGGCGGAGACGCCGGGTTTTTTTTGTTTGCGGGGATTTGCGTATGCACCGGGCCATAACGTGAGTGTGGTGGTCTTCCAACCGCCGATTTGGTCGGTTAGGGTTTGCAGGGGCGCGAACAACCGGATGAACGGGATGATGCTGAAAAAACTGCGCGCCTGTTGGGCGTTTAGCCCGACCGTCGACAGGAATGTCGCCCTGGTCGAAGGCTTTCTGAAGGGCAAGAGTTTCGCCGACCTGGCGCAGGAACATAGCCTGTCGACAACGAGGGTGCGCCAAATCATAGAAAAGGCTGATCGGCTCGTGGGCGGCGGCATCCTGACCAAGGCTGAACCGTCCAAGGCCTCGCCTCGATCCGATTTCATGGTCGCCTATCCATATGTGTGGAACCTGGCCGAGATGCACCGGCTCGGTAGCGTCACGCCGCATCATTTCTTTGCGGAGTTGGAGCGCGCCGGATCGCTGGAGCGGCTGGTTGACAAAATGAAGCGGTTGCCGAGGCGCACACCAACAACAACACGTGAGCTGGCGCGCCTCGTGTGGCAAAAGGAGAGGGGCGAGAGCCCATGGCCTGCAATGAAGCGATCAACCGTTGCGATCGTGGAACCAAGCTGCCCGGCCGACCATCCGGAGCGCGGCCTTCAATGCCAGCTCGCCTTGGAACCGGCCTTCCAGGAATTGGCTGAGCGCGCAGCGGAATCCGGCTGGACCGAGGACGAGATAGCCTACGCGCTCCTCGGTCTCGCCGGCGCGCGCCTCAAGAGCAACTCTGCCAATCGCGAGACTGAGAGGGCGATTGACCGGGCCAGGGCAACGAGATGAGCAGCGTCAAGAAGCTTCGCCTGACCCGATATGAACGTCGCTGCGCAAATGAGTTTGGCGGCGAAGACTGATCCCGGCCGAGTCGGGCTGGCGAGCGGAAGTGCTGAAATAGGGGCGTGAGAATCCATGGCGTTCTTGCGCGTGCGAACTCCTTGAAGGGGCTTGTTTCTCATCAGCCTAACCAGGTGCCACCCGGCGCTGGTTCTCGATACGGTGGCTGTGTCGAGACGCCAGGCGCCACCTCGCGGCTAAGCCCCGCAAAGCGGACCTTTTGTCGCACAACTCCTAAAACCCGCGACAGAGCAGTTGACGCTACGTTTCCGGCCGTTTTCGTATCATGTTATTGCGTAACTAATAGAAATACCGCGGCATGATCTGCGACAAGCCTTGGGCTACCGACCGGATTTCGACGTCGGCCAAGTGTTCATCGGGCTATGCCGTGTGTCGATGCGCGGCCCGGACCTCAACCGGCGGCGCGCTGATCTTGGCACGGCACTTGCGCTGCAGGCGAGGGGGCGACCGTCGACCGTGAACAATCCGAGCCCTAAGCGGCGACCGGCTTCGGCCGGATTTGAAGCAGGGCAATCAAGAGCGACAAAAACCCCTTCAGCCACCTGAGCAGGAGGGAGAAGTTGTAGCCGGCGGCGGCCAGGATGGCGTTGAGGGTGTCGCCCTGCTGGCCGGCGAGGTAGTTGCGGCCCATTCTGTGTTCGCTCTTGATGTGGCCGATGACGGGCTCGACCGCCGACCGCCGTCGCATCTGGCGCTTGATGGCTGGGGTGACGCGGCGTTTCTGGCCCGCGGTGAAGACCCTGAGCTTGTGGCTCTGCGGTGCGTTGTGGCCGCGATAGCCGGCGTCGGCGAGGATGCGGCCGATCTCGTTGCCGATGGTCTTTTCCATGTCGGGGATGACGCTTGCCAGCGTGTGGCCGTCATAGGGATTGCCGGGCAGTGCTTTTGCATGCAGGGCGAACTGGCCGCCCCTGGAGCGCTTCAGCGTGGTGGCCACCGACACCTTCACCCCGAACTCGTAGGGCGCATGCGCCTTGCCCTTGCCGATGCATTCCACCTCGTGTGCGTGCAGGCTGTAGATCTTGCGGCCGCGCTGGCGCTGGCGTTGCTCGAGAACGGTGGCGGCCTGGTAGAGCGGCCATTTGAACAGCGCGTCCAGCCCCTGATCGCCGGCGATCTGGCGACCAATGTCGCGAATGGTCCGGCCGAGATAGGTCTTGAGCTTGCGTAGCGCCTTGTTGGCCCGCTTGAACTGCTTGGCGTGGGCATAGCGCTGGTGGCTGATCAGCGCCAGCTTGCCGACCCGCACATAACTCTGGCGCAAATGGAGACCCGTCCTCTTGGCCAGCCGCACCAGCCGTTCGCGTGCCCGATGGATGAGCTTGGCGTCGGTCGGGAACATGACGTTCTTCGGCTGCACGGTGGTGTCGACGATCACCTGGCGCGTGTCGGCCGGTTTCATCGCCCCGGTCTTGACCGCGAGGCTGAGGCTCTCCTGCAACAGCACCATAATCCGCTCCTCGCCCATACGGCTGCGCCAACGCGTCATCGAGGAGCGGTCGAACGGCAGCGTATGGCAAAAGAACGTCTCGCCGGTGAGATACTGGAAATAAGGGTTCTCCACCCAGCGCTCGCACAGCACCTCATCCGACAGGTTGAAGGTGTGCTTGAGGATCGCCAGCCCCGCCATCAGCCGGGTCGGCAGCGGCGGCATGCCGGGGCCGTCCGAATAGACGGCGCCGAAACGCTCCTCCAGCACCGGCCAGTCGATCGCCTGCGCCAGCCGCACCAGCTCGTGCTTCATGTTGATGATTTGGTCGAGCCGGGAGCGGAACAGGTCCTGCTCTCCCGTCTCGCGCTTCTCGCGTGGCCTGGACATTCGCTGTCCCCTCGATTCGCCGCCGCCGAACCGAGTGAATCACGCTCCGCGCCACAAGGGAATCGCAAAACCGAATTGCAGGAAAACAGCGTCCAAATACCGCTAATCCTGCAATTCCAAAGCCGCTATCCGCCTCAATCAACAGGCCAGATCAATGGCTTGCGGATAGTTCACGGCCGACGGCGACCACCCCCGAAATTCGGAAAACGCCCCGAATCATTTTGCTTTATTAAGCAAATCGGTTAGCGTTGCGGCTATCGCAACTGCGAGTCGTCGAGGAGAATGAACTAGCCCCGGAAAAAGTAAACCCCGACGTAGCGAGCTACATCGGGGGGCTAAGAAACCTAAACCTAAAACCACAAAGCGGTTGGCGCCGCAAAATGGGCTCAATCACCAAGGGCCACACTAAGGTTTCCACCCCCCACTGTCAATATGGAACGCAGCTTCTGCGAACGGGGTGCTTTGCCCGGATTTCAGAAAGGAATCCGATGCGGACCATTGCCAGTTTCAGGAGGGTGACGCCTGGCATTCTCGCCAGTGCTGCCCTTGCCATGAGGGAAGACTACAAACCGACAACCAAGGCCAAGGTCGCCAGCGCTTTAAAGAAGTGCGCGGGTCGGCTGGGGATCAAGGGATACCCCTATCAGATCCTCGACACGCTTCTTGCCATTTCCCCGGGCGAGGATTGGACGACGGGCAACCGCCCGGTCGTCGCCATTTCGAACGCGCGGCTCGCCTTCGATCTGGGTGTTTGCGAAAAGACCATCACCCGAGCGATCCGCGTGCTTGTCGAGGCGGGCATTGTCGCCTACCGCGACAGCCCGACCGGACGGCGATATGTGAACCGGGAAGGGGGCGGCAGCTTTGGGCTTGATTTCTCGCCCGCTCGCCAGAGGCTCGCGGAACTCGAGGAGCTGGCGAACGCCCATGCCGATGAATGGCGCGTGATGCGCGAGACAACACGGCGAAGCCAAGGGATTGCCCGGCAGATCGTCGATGCACTCGAACAGATCCGCCGCCACGGGCATGACACGGAGGCCGTCGAATCTCAGTTCAACACGCTCATTGCCGATTTTCATGAGCGGCGCGCCAATCCCGACTATCTGGCCCTGCTGGTCGGCCTCCTGAAGGCGGTGTTGGCTCTTTACGAGCCGCCCGCCACTGATCCGAAGCATGACGATGATTCCGCGATGAAGGAGCAAGATATGTCCCCCGCACAGGACAAACCTGTCCCCCTAAATACAACTACAACCTTCCCTTCATCAGTAAGAGATAGGCGGCATCGCGCTAGTGCGCGATCAGTCCAGTTCACTTCTGAGATCGGCGGAGCCGATCAATTGGCTTATGAGAACAAGCCTGTGGCGGCCGAGCCGTTGGCGCAAGACCAGCAGCGTCGCGATGATGACGCAACGACCACGCTTGAGCTTTTGCGGTTTGGTTGCCGCCAGATACAGGCCGAATACGGCATAAGGTTCCGGTCCTGGCACGAACTTGTCGAGCAGGCCGAGTACATCCGCACCCTCATACAAATTCCGCGCGATACATGGAACGCTGGCGTACAGGTTGCCGGGCGGATGAATGCGGCCGCAGCGCTGGCGATCGTTGCCGAGAAGGTGATACGGGCGGCCGCGCAGCAGCCCGGCGCGGCGGAAATCATGCGCCCGCCTCGATATTTCCTGTCGATGCTATACCGCTCGCCGAAGGGAGAATTGCACCTGGCGCCGACACTGAGGGCCTTGGCGAAATCGGCCATGAACTAGCGTCGGGTCGCTCCTTTGGTCTGGGCGCCCCGCCGAAGAGGCACACTCGAGGAGTGCCGCAATCAAGGGCCCGGTGCACCATTGCCGTCGAGGTCCTGCCGGCGATAGGCGGGTATAGGCGCTGTGTTTGGCCGGGATACGGGCGGGCCATGCGGTCAGACTTCGCACGGGCGGCGCGGCGACAAGGCCGGCAAGCTAAGCGCGCAGCAAGGCCGGTTCTGGACGTTGGTTTCGTCGCCGATATGAAGTTGGACGGAAAGGACATGCGAATGGAATCTCCTTTGCATGACCGCGTTGTCGATCGAATGGCCACTAGGACCGTTCGGCCGCCCAGCAACAGCATTGCCGAACGATTTTCCCCGCGCCTGGCGGCGCTTCCTCGCGAGACAAAATCGCCCGCCAATGCCGTCCTCCGCTCACGCTCCGGCCCTTCGGGTGCAGGCCTGCCTCGGGCCGGTCCTTTGTCGTGTCCGTCGACAACGCAAGCAAAGGAGATACCGCAATGTCTGACCTCGTGAACTTCATCCAGATCGACGACGAAACCAACACCCTGACCGGCAACCTCGCCACTCTGACCTTCGACATCGACATCACCGGGGAGCCGTTTGAAAGCACAAACCCGAAGGCCCCGGCCTATCGCCTCTATGGCAGGACGCCGCGCAACCGCCGGATCGAGATCGGCGGCATCTGGAAGAAGAAGAACCAGAACGGCGGCGACTACTACACCCTCTCGGTCAACACCGGCTTCGCCAAACTGAACGCGAACCTCGGCCGCTATCCGGGGCAGGACGACGAAAGCCTGATGGCGGTCATCCCCTGGGATTGAGCCACCGCCAGTGCCCCCGCTCCGGCGGGGGCACTCACTCACCCGAGATCCGAAGACCAAAAGGAGCGACCAATGTCCGACGCCCTTTCCCCCTGTACCGCGTCGAGATCGTGAAGCCGGACAGCTCTATCGATTGCTTCCAGTGCGTGGAAGCTGCGGACCTTCCCGAGTTGATCATGCCGTTGATTTCAATCCCGCACAGCCAGCCGGAACCGTCGTGCTCGTCTATGACTACCACCTCTGGAAACCGGCCTCGAGCACGGATTGGTCCGTGCCATCTCAATTCTCCAATAGTCCTGCCCCTTGTTCGATCCCCGGAGGAACAAGCTCGCCCGACGGGCAAGGGGCGATGCCCTCGTCCCGACGCCCATAGGGGCGCATCAAATCGCAAGCTTCCTGCCAAGTTCGGTCGCCTGCGACCGAGGGGTTTTCCAGCCCGAAGGGCCGAAGCCTGCTTTCAAGGGAAAGCAGGCGAAGCAGGCGGAGGCCTGAACGCGCCCTCAATAGCGCCGTAGAGAAGGCCGGAGCCTGTGGGAAAACCCGGCGGCCCACCAGGCCGCCATTTGTTGCAAAATTCACGTGATGATATGTTGATTTCGGGATGGGTTATTTGACAGATTCGGGAGGAGTAATGTCGGGCACCAATTGTTGTCCGAGCTTTTGAATCTGAATGCTGATCGGCTACATGCGTGTTTCGAAGGTGGACGGCTCGCAGAGCCTGGACCTGCAGCGTGACAGCCTCGTCAGGGTGGGCGTCGAAATCAACAACGTCTATGAGGATATGGCGTCCGGTAAGCGTGATGACCGGCCGGGCTTTGCCATGTGTGAGAAAGCCTTGCGCCCTGGCGATAGGCTCGCGGTCTGGAAACCGGATCGTCTCGGCCGTGATCTGTGCAATCTGGTTAACACGGTGCACGACCTGACGGCGCGGGCATCGGTTTTGAGGTGCTAACCGGGCACGGCGCGTCGATCGACACGACGAACGTCGGCTGGGCGAATGGTGTTCGGCATCTTCGCGGCGCTGGCCGAGTATGAGCGAGACCTGACGATCGAGCGGACAGTTGCGGGACTGTCGGCCGCCCCGGGCACGAAGAAGGGTAGGCGGACGGCCACCCAAGATGACGAGCGCGAAGCTCCGCCTGGCTATGGCCGCGATGGGGCAACCATAAACCAGATTTCGGAACCATGTCACGAATTAGGGATCACGCGATCAAGCCTTTACCGGCTTGTCGCTCCAGATGGAAATCTGCGGCCAGAGGGAAGAAAACGCCTCCAGAGGGGCGAATTTGACAATGATTTTCCGCGATTTATCAATGTGAGTCCCTTTTGCTGGATGCGGCAAATGCGTTGACTCCCCCCGCGAAAATGTTATCGGTTAGGGTGCGTTCCTTGCATAATAGCACAAATATAAGCGAACCAAATAAAGTCGAATCTGGGAACCAACACACTGGCGGAGAAGATGAAAGGAAAAATAAGGGTTGTGACGTTCGACGGCCCGCCTGATCCAGACAAGATTAAACCCGGTCAAGCTGGAGTAAATCTTGCATGGTTGAATGAGCTAGCTGAGAATCCACCACCAAAGAACAAGCATTGGCCGGCTATGATCCGGGAGATGGTGATGAATCCACGCTCAGATGGCACGGCACCAACAAACGACGAGATAGCGGCGAAACTCGAGGTTTTCCGAGATACAGTCGCTAGGGCGAAAAAACGTTGGCAAAAGATCGGAGTTATCTACCGCGTCAACTATAACGGGGTGTATGCTTACAGTCCGAAGATGCTGATCATGAAGGACGAAATAGGGGACGTGGTCAAGCTTCCCGCGATCGACGTCCGCGTTGCCTCCGAGCTCGAGGCCTACCACTAAGAGCGGTATCCCGTCTGATTGATTCGCGCTGCCCGCCGGCGAACCGGCGGGCAGCTACGTTGCGGACTTCAATTTTATCGTTTTCGGCCGCAAGTTGCGCGTTGCCGAGTTCTGTGATGTCGTAGAAGGTGTTTAGGATGCGGTATCCAAGCAAGCTGCCGATGATACCAAGAAGCAGTCCCGTCACGGTGAACTCGACGGTCAAAAGCTGGACGAGAGATCAAAGCCCCACATAGCCTATCACGTATAGTGCGTAAGCATATGGGATCAGCCCGCCGAACCCCGATAACGCCTTGCCCCAGCTCCGGCCTGCGCCGCTTTCGATTGCTCGCATGTAGGCAAAGGCCGCTATGGCGGAAAGGACGCCGCCCGCGACCAGGATCGTGCCATTCGGCTAGCCGGCAGGCAAAATGCCCTCCTGAACTATGCGGTAAATCCCATAGATCACGACGATCAGGATCGCGAAGATAGTTTTGCCGACCATTTCGGCGTGTTTGGCTTTTATCCAAAGCAATGCCTCGGCGCCTATCAACGGTAATTTTCGAATAGATCGATCGATGCAGTTCCCTTTCCGGACGAGTCGGGATTCGGTCCTGCATCGGCGTTTTCGCGCGCCTCCTTTGCAGCCGCGTTGAAGGCTTCTTCCAGCGGTAGCTCCTCCTCCTGGTCGGCTGCTCCGGCCGGCAAAGCGCCGCGCGGTGGCGGCGTCTTGTTGCCGAGGACCGCCTTCACATAGAGGTCGATATCGGCGTCACTGGTGAAGGTTCCGGTCGGCTTGAACGTGTATGTCCATGCGGCCGGAACGTTCGACGGACGATGATCCCTGGCATCGTCGGCGAACGGGAATTTGACGTGATAGACGTTCTTGCCGACGCCGGTCACGAAGGCCGACACGCCCTTGTCGTCAACGCCTAGCATTGTGTCGAATTCGGAGCGTTCGATCGGGTTGGCAGCGTGGGTTTCCTTGATCCACTTCACCGATCCATCGGACATCATATCGCGACGATATTCGTAGAAGGTGGTTTCGCCCAGGTCGCGTTCCATGCGTTCAGCCGTCGGGCCGAAGTTGATGCGCGTGATGATCTTGGTTCCAACCGAGGCCATGAGGACATCGAGCACTTCCTGCCCGTAATTCTTGGCGATCTGTGAGAGGTCCTGCAGCCCGAGAACTGCACACACGCCCTTGGATCGGCCAAGGGTGACGAAGCGCTCGAAATCCCGAATTTCGGGCAACTGGCCCCACTCGTCGAGAAAGAACCAGAGGCGGCGCAGATCGTTGTCCGAGAGCAGATTGCTATCGGTCACCGTCGAAACGGCCACCGCGTAGAGCGCGGATATCCAGCCGTCGGAAAGTTCGGCGTAGCGGCCCGAATGCTGGATGATGACAGTCCGCTGATCGGTCTTGTTGACGAGCCATTCGCGCAACCGAAAGCGCTGACGGCCCTCATAGGTCGGCCACGCGGTCGCGAGCATTTCGAGCAGCCGCATATTCGTTTCGAGCTGGCCGAGCGTTGACATGACCTGCTTGTAGTCTGCCGTCAGGAAGATGTCGGCGCCGCGCTGATATTTGAGCATGATGCGCAGCAATTGCTCCTGATCCTGGCGCGTCTCATTCAGAAGATCGAGCCAAGTCCAAGTGTTGGGCTTTTCGGCCATAAGCTTGATCGCGCAACCAGCAAGAACCGCACGCGCGCTTTGGGTGAAGAACGGATGGCCGTTGTCTGGAATGATGCGCTGCGCGAGCTCGACCGCATCTTGCGAAACGACAAGATCGGCCGCGATATCCCACACGGCCGATCGATCATCCTGTGGAGCAATCAGAAGAGGCGGGATCTCCCTCCCGTCGCGGACGGAAGGCGGCACGATCCGCGTGTAATCGCCCTTCTCATCGAAGATGATCGCCTTGTCGCCGCGGGCGACCACGGAGCCGATCATCCTTCGAAACGTGACGGTTTTGCCGCCGCCGGGAGCGCCTAGGATGAAGGTATGATTGGTCTCACGCTGTAGCGTATAATGCCACCCATTGAACATATGAATGCCGCGTGTTCTGGCATAGCGGTTGTTCTTCTGTTCGTGGACGCCCGCTTTCAGCAGCGCGTCCATCCCCTCGACCACCATGCCGGAAACGATGACGCGGCGCTGTATGGCAAACCATCTCAGGTAGGCACAAATGCCGAGCAAGGCGACTGCAGCAACAAGTGGAGCAATCACCCAGACCTGGTTGCGCATCGCAGCCGAGGCGAGGGGGGCGCCGATCGCTTCAAGATGAGCACGGCACTCGCCAAACTTCCAGATCGCGAGGCAGTCCCAAGCTTGCGACAAACTCAGTTGGCGCGCTTCGCCGTTAACGGTCGGCCACGCGAATCGGACGAAGCGAATGTACCAAAAGACCGGCGTCATGAGCGCAACACCGACAGCAGCCAACAGGAGAAGCTTATACGGCGGCTCCGGTGGTTTCCGTATCATTTCTCAAAAGCCCTCCGGCCCTTTTCAATCATCGCCTCTCGGAGCTTTTCGTTGTCCTTCTGTTCAGCCGCCGTTAGCAGTACGCCCATAAGGAAGGCGCGATTTTCATCACGCAATCCTGCTTTGACGACGAGGCCGCCGAGCAGGATCTTCTCATGAGCGTCCTTCTGTCGATTAGCTGCCATTCGGTCACGATACTCCCGTTGTCGCTTCGATAGGGTCAGAGCAATTCGACCACACTCATTGAGCGGGTGCTTTGCGAAATCGGTCGGCAACCTCTTTCAAAGCCTTGAGCAAATCGCGATCGGAAACATCGAGATCGGAGAGACCGGCCTTCACGGCCAAATCGCCAAGCCGTTCCGCTTCTTTTGCCTGAGCCGCCTTCAGTTGCTCTTGCAGCTTGGCGATTTCCTCCTGGATCTTCGAAACCTTCGTAATGCGAGCCACAGATGACCTCCAGTGCAATGTGAACACCGCAGCATTGTTAATGGTGCACGTCAGAGACGGCAAGAAGGAACAAATTGAAACCAGCGCGAGCAGAACCCGAACTATCTGGAAAAGATGAGTTGGCGGAGCCAACGCAGTGGTAAGTCCCGAGTCGGGCCGCGCAGCGCCCGACTCTAAGGGCGCACTTATGTATCGACAAGTCGATACATTGCTTGCTATCGGTGTCGGCATGGCGATTTTCCATCTCCATGCCCAGGTTCTCAGTCGGGCGGCCGGGCAAAGCGCGGTCGCCGCGGCCGCCTATCGGCATTGCGCCGCCATGACGAACGAGACCTACGGACGCTCCTACGATTTCTCGAACAAGCGCGGGAATGTTCACAGTGAGCTGGCGCTGCCGGCCAACGCGCCACAGTGGGCGCAGGAGCTGGCGGCGTTCCCAACCGTCCAGGCGTCCGAGGCATTCTGGAATCGTGTCGAGGCCTTCGAGACACGTAAGGATTCTCAGCTCGCACGGGAAATGACACTTGGTCTCCCGGTCGAGCTAACGCGAGAACAGAACATCGCGGTGGTACGTGAATTCGTCGACGAGAATTTCTCGATGAAGGGGATTGTCGCCGATTGGGCTTACCACGACATCAAGGGAAACCCGCATGTCCACATCATGACCGCGCTTCGCCCTCTCACGGAAGAGGGGTTCGGAGCGAAAAATAATCGGGCTCTTGACGAGAATGGTGAGCCGAAGTTCTCAAAGAACGGTCATGCGCTCTACCGTCAATTCGCTGGAGATAAAGAGCTTATTCCCGCGCTCAGGGAAGCATGGGCCGATGTCCAAAACCACCATCTGGCCGCTCATGGATTTGATGTGCGGGTGGATCATCGGTCCTATAGAGAGCAGGGAATTGAGATCGAGCCGACGATGCACCGAGGCCCGACTGCCGAGGGCATGGACCGGCGTGGCGCAAAGTCGGATCGCATCGAGATCAACGACGAGATTGAAGCGAGACGACGCCAACAGGTCATGAATGATCCTTCCATCATTCTTAAGCTGATCACGGCGGAGAAGTCCGTTTTCGATGAGCGCGACGTTGCGCGCGTGGTCCATCGCTATACGGACAGCTATGAGGACTTTCAGGCGCTCTATTTCCGCGTAGGCACGCTCGAAAATCAGGTGATGATCTCACCGCCGATCTTCGACCCGATGACCAATAAGATGCTCGAACGGCCGAAATACACGACGACGGAGGTTCTTGATACAGAGCGCAACATGATCACTTCGGCTCGGGCTCTTGTCGCCCGGGGCGATTTTTCTGTTGACGGACAGCAGGCGACGAAGGTCATCGGCGAAGTCGAGAAAGAGGCCGGGTTCAGTTTCGATCCTGAACAGAGAATGGGGATATCCCGGCTGACCGAGTCTCTTAGCGTGGCCGTGATGGTCGGTTACGCAGGTGCGGGAAAATCAACGGTCATGAACGCCGTGCGAGCGGTCTATGAGGCCGAAGGTCGTCGCGTCGTTGGAGGCGCCTTGGCCGGTAAGGCAGCGGTCGGATTGCAGACAAGTGCCGGGATCGAGTCACGCACTCTCGCGTCATGGGAGGCCTCCTGGAAGAACGGACTTCGCCAATTGGAGGCGGGCGACGTGTTCGTTCTTGATGAAGCCGGCATGGTCGGATCGGCTCAAATGCAGCGCTTTGTTACGGCCGTGGAGCGGGCCGGTGCGAAACTCATTCTACTGGGTGATGCGCGTCAGTTGCAGCCGATCGAGGCTGGCGCCGCATTCCGCGCGATCGCCAGCGATGCGGGATATATCGAGCTAACCGGCGTGCGTCGCCAGCGCGAAGAATGGATGCAGCATGCGACTATCGAATTCGGTCGTGGTGAATCTGCGGCCGCGCTCAGCCGCTATATCGACCATGATCTCGTGCTGCTCGAAAATGACAACGAAACCGCCCGCGGTACGCTCATCGGCAATTGGCGGCAGGATTGGGAAGCCGGCGTTGATGTCTTGATGCTGGCGCATCGAAATGCCGACGTGCTGGCGCTCAATATGGCAGCGCGGTCGGTGATCAAACAGGAGGGCGGGCTGCAGGACGAACACGCTTTCCGGACGGCACGAGGACCGCGGCAATTCGCCGTTGGCGATCGGATCGTGTTTCTCGAAAAAAGCCGGGGGCTTGATGTCGAGAACGGCTCTTTCGGCACGGTCGAAGAGGCGAGCCGCGGGCGGCTTGTGGTGGGCTTGTCTGACGGGCGGAGCGTGATCGTCGCACAAAACGACTATGCCAATATCGACTATGGCTATGCGGCAACGATCCATAAAAGCCAGGGCGCGACGGTCGATCGTGTCCATGTCCTGGCGAGCCGCACTATGGACGCGCACATGGCCTATGTGGCGATGAGCCGACATCGTGAAACGGCAACTCTCTATGCAGGTGCGGACGAGTTTGCGTCGATCGACAAACTGGTCAGCACGCTCTCTCGCGAGCGTATGAAGGATACGACACTCGCGTACGAGCACACGGATGACTATCAGCAGAGTGTTCGCGAATTTGCCGAGCGCAGGGGCTTCCCGTCGCTTTCCGAAATCGGCGAAATGTTCCGCCAGCAGCTCGCGGCGCTGCGCGGACGATTCAATCATGCCGTCGAGCGCCTGGAGGCTCTTGGCGCGAAGTTCGCCCATACGATCCGACCGGAACGGCGTATGGAAGACGCGGCCAGCCAGGCGCCGGCTCAGCAGCCACGACCGGAGCAGAAGCACGCTGTGCCGGCGATCGTCTTGCCTGAATTGACGACCGCTGTAAGGCAGGCCCTTTCCAGGCTTGAACACAATCTCAATCATGCGGAGATGGCCGATACCGATCGCGCCCGCCGGCGGTGGTTCACCAATCTCACGTTCGAGATGCAGGACGGATCGACAGCGAGCGACCTTCAACGTTTTAACCGGGAAATCGCAGCGATCGTGCCGCAGGCAACGATCGTCTCGATGGGCCCGGACATCAATGCTGATAGTCGCGACCGCGCTCAGTCGCTCATACCAGAGCCTGTACGTCAGGCCTTTATCGAGAACTGGCCTTTGATCCATGCCGGGCAAAAGGCCGCTCACGATCTGATACGGCTCGAGGCGGCACGGCTTCTTGCTACCGATGCGAAAGAGCGGCTGGTCATCGACCAATATGAGAGGAAGCAGGCCATGTTGGCGACACCTGAGAAGCCGCTTATTGCGGCGGTCACCGAATGGCGCGAGAGCGTCGAAGCGGCCGTGGCGGCGCGTATGGAATTTCGACCTGCCATGCAGGCGGCAATGCGCCGCCTCGAGACGGCCGTCGCCGCGGTCTGGCAGCAGCCGGAAGCCATGCTTTCGACGATGCGGACCCGGATCGACCTTGAGCATATTCCGGTCCCGCAATTCGCTCAGGCCATACGCGAGGATCCGGCTTCCCTTGGTGATCTCAACGGTAGCCGGAACTTCTTCGGCCGCAACGACAGCGCGCGCGAAAAGGCGATTGCGGCCGTGCCCCTGGCAGTCTCCGCGTTGCAGGATTACGGCCAGGTGCGCGCAACGCTCAGAAATGATCTCACGCGCGATGAGCAGCGGTTCCGGACGCTGATGCAGGAGCCCGTCAACGATCTGTCGCCGGCGGCGCGTGCTCTTGTCGGTCGCATCGAGCAGACGCCGGCAGATCGGCTGGCTTCGCTCGTACGCACGGCCGACGACAGCCAAGCACTCGCGGAGCTGCGCAGCTTGGTCGCAACGGTGCGAGAGCGCTTCGGCGCAGCCGGCTCACATGAGCTTGACCGTGACTGGTTGGCGCAGGCAATGCCGGGTGCCGACCAGCAACGAATCGAGGCTTTCGCCGCAGGCTTCAAGCGGGCCGAGCAGATCGTGGCTTCCGTCCAGGCTGCGCAACAGGCCCATCGCATCCAGATGGGCCATGAGCAGCAGCACAACCTGGGAAGGGGAAGGGATCAGGACATCTCGCACTGAGATTGTGGCAAAAGAAGCACGTTTTTCGTTATGCTGTATATTGCAAAATCTCGCGATTTGGGTAGGACTGGGGTGGAGAGGGTGATCAGTCTTTTGATCGCCTGTCGATGATAAAAGACAGGGCGACTTCTTGATGCGGTACTCAGTGATTGTGGCACTGGCACTCGTAACGAGTGCCTGTGCGAACAAGACCGATAATTTCAACGCACTGTCGGTCAGGAAATATATCGACGCCTCATTAGAGGATGTGAATGAAGAGAAGCGATATGCTTCGCTCTATCCGCGCGCAATCGAGCCGTTTGCCAGGAATACTGTCAAGCTACATCCCGAAGTCGCTGGCGAAGAGCTGTTGCAGCCGGTCGATGCCCGGTGGAACGGCACTCTCGACGACATAACCCGGAAGGCCGCTCGCATGGCTGGTTATGCCGTCCGCGCCGAGGGAGAGCGGTCGGGATCTCCAATCATGGTTTCCGTGCATTGGGCGGACATGACGCTGGTCAGCCTCTTGCGGGAGGCTTTCGGCCAAGGGAAAGGACGCGCGTGGCTGGAAATCGATCAGGTCCAGCGCGTCATGACGATCCACTATGCCCGGCGGGAAAAGAGCCCGGTTCCTCATCTGGACGACACCACCCTATGACGCAGTTCCGTTCGATCTTTGCCGCTTTATCCGTTTCCGTCGCTTTGGCCGGTTGCGCCACGACGCAAAATCCGGAGGAGCCGCCTCCGCCGCCCGTTGTTGGGGGCGTGGACAATCTCACGCACGGGTCCGCCGCACCGCTCACTTATGAGCAGTTTGCCCGCAGGACGCGCAGCGGGACCGGTGCAAACGCCGTCGATACGGAACGTTATTCCGCGTTGCGCGAGGCGGCGCTGGCTTATTCGGCACAGGCTGCTTACGAGCGGCGCTCCTGGGAGATCTTGCGGGAGCTCGAGGCGCAATCGTCGCGACTGTCGCAGGAATTCAATTACAACGATATCGTCTACAAAGCGCCCAAGGAAGCCGGGTATGTCGTGCCTCCTGTCGTCAGCAGAGCGAAAGAGGCCATCACGATCACCAAGGGCGGCCGTGAGAGTGTCGCCGCGGATGAATACTACCGTATTGAGAGGCCCGGCCGGCTCGTCGGCGTCGTGCCGACCTGGCGCGATTATCTGGTCATGGGCGTGGACAAGGCATCCGACCCTTCGGACCAATTCCTGCCGTCGGACAAGGAAGAGCGGAAGATCTGGGACCGGTATATGGCGGAGGGCTGGCGCCAAGGCCGCATGCAGGCCGAGGAAGCGCTTAAAGAGAACATGAACCTCCTGCGCAGGGACTATGTTGGGATGATCGAGTATCGGCGTCTGGTCGATGCGGGGCTGATCAGGAGCCTGGTCGTGTCGTCGAGCGAGGTTCGCGCGAAGGGCACACCTGACGAGTTGTTTATCGGGCAGCGCCGCGTGAAGATCGAAAACGCAGCAACCTTCGTTTCCGATCCGGGGCGTTGGAAGCCGATCACACGCCGGTTCGAGGTGACGAAATAATGTCGGATATTCAATGGGATTATTCGACCAACCGTCAGACAGCCGCGGCTGATCCAGCCGATCCGATCGGCTTGCGTAGTCGCGAGGAAACTTTTGGCGCTCTGATTGCCATCCTGACCCTGATGGTCGCCGTGGTCGTCGTTGCGCTGTGGCGGCGTTTCAATAGGCCCTAATGGCGATGATCGACGAATCTCTGCTTGATCAGTCTGAATTCTCGACCACCGCCTCCTTCGTGCCGGTTCTCAAAGAGGAGCCGATACGGTTCGACACGGCGCCGGAGATCTTCGACACCTTCATTGTCGGCGCGGCTAAACGCGGTGCATCTGACATCACCATCCAATCAGAGGCACGGCCGCGCATCCAGATCAACTCACGCCAGCATTACGGCACCAAGCGGATCCTCCTCCGATCGGAGGTGGACTTGCTGCTGTCCTACATCTGGCGATCGAGCGATGCACCGAGCATTCTGCGCCAGGGCCGTTGCCTCGACTTCTCCTATGAAGTGCAGGTGAGCCGGCATGAGCGACATCGGTTCCGCGTGAATGCCACGCCGATCACAAAAAACGGCGGGGCAGGGATCGAGCTGACCCTTCGATCCCTACCGGCGAAAACGCCGACCCTGGACGATGTCCAGTTCGAGCATGAATTGCGGCCGTTTCTCAGCCCGAAGTCCGGAATCATCGTGATCGCGGGCGCTACGGGCCACGGCAAATCGACCACGATGGCGGCCATTACGCGGATGCACCTGGAGAACTCCAGGAATCCCCGGAAGATCGTGGACTTTCAGGCGCCAATCGAATTCACCTTTGCCGATATCCTCAGCGAGCAGGGAGATTGCCCGAGCTTTATCGGCCAGACTGAGATCGGCGAGGGCCGTGATCTTCCGAATTTTGCGACGGGCATTTGGTCTTCCTTGCGCCGGGCGCCGGCGATCATAAACGTCGGTGAAGCGCGCGATCGCGGTTCCATGAGCGGCTGTATTGCCGCCAGCATTCAGGGGCACATCGTCAATACGACCACCCATGCCCCTTCTGTTGCCGAAGGCCTGAGACGCATGGCGATGGAGTTCCCGCCCGAGGAACAGGCATCGAGGGCGTTCGACCTGATCAGCTCCTTGCAGATTTTCATCGTCCAGCACCTGATCCGCACGACCGACGGCTCGCGGCGCTATGTCGTGCGGGAATTCCTGGTCTTTGACGACGACGTTCGCGACCGGTTCCTGGACAAGCCGATCGACGGTTGGTCCGCTGTCGTCCGTCAGCTCCTGAAGGAAGGCATAAAGTCGAGCAAGATCATTGCCCGGCCGCTTGCGCACTCAGTCATGAAGCTGGTCGACGACGGCAGGATCACGGGGGATGAAGCGCGCAGCTTCATCCCGCGTTCGATGGTCGAGATCCTTACTTAGTTCCACATCGGTGTGGCATGCTCGCGGTGTAATGGCGATTTTCGCCGCACGACAAGACAACTCTTGGACCCGACTCTCGTTTCACTTCCAAGAATGGGCTGTACTCCTTCATCGAGCGACGCAGCGATGCGTTGAAAACTTCGGCGACCGACAGATCGCGGGCGGCAAGTCGCTGTAGCAGAGCTGCAATTTCGCGCTCGCTGAACACCGGCGAGAACCGCCGCTGGAACATCAGCTCCAGTCCATCGTATCCTTGAATCAGCCAAGCACTCATGCGTCCTCCTAGATTGCCTGTTCGGCCTTTTGCAGCTCTGCCGTTACATCGGTCACACCCGGCAGGTCCCACACCGATTCCCGCAGGATGAATCGCCAGGCCTTCACGCTGTCCACATAGGAGGCGAGAGGCTGGACGACCTCATATCGAATGACCGCGCCACGCATAACTCGAAAACGGTTGTCGATCAGAACGGCGGCGAGCCGGTCGAACGGCTTTTCTGGCAATCGGCGAATGAACCCGAGCTGCCGCGAAGCCTTCGGAGTTGCGAGGCGACGACACCTCCCGAAGCCCTCCCCAGCAGGCTTGGACGCTCAATGTGGGTTACATATCATAGTGATAAACTCAAGATGCCCAATCCGCTGACTCCCACATGGACATGCGCAAGTTGGTCGGGCGGAATGTATAGAGGATCAGACAAAGGATGGTCAGACGCAGGTTTGCCGAGTGCCTTGATCGCGTGGCGGAGCTCGTCGGATTTGTCCCTACGGAACCGGTGTGGACGCGGCCCGCGGACGGCGTTGCCGATCACGGCGACGGGGCGCTTGTTAGCCGACGCTGAACGCGACCTTTGCGGCGATGGCCGAGCCTTACGACACCACCATCCTGCCGAACCCGCGGCCGCCAGCCATGTCCGCCGCTCGCAGCGCTCCGGCCAGACCGGCAAAGGCAAGTCATGGTTGGCCGCGCCTTCGGTCGTCAGACGGCAAGGCTCGATCATTCCGTTCTCTACGCG
>NZ_RZSV01000082.1:0-22905 GCF_004023205.1 Mesorhizobium sp. M1A.F.Ca.IN.020.03.2.1
GGGCGGGCCTTTTGCGTCGCTTCCTTGGTCGCTCATAGGTGCTGCCGGGTGAGCGGCAGCACCTCTCTTCATCCCGGTCTCAACGCTTCGGGCCGAAGCCGGGATAGGGATTGAGCGGCACGATCGCCGCGATGTCCATCATTCCGGCCTCGACCAGCGGCAGGGTGGCGAGATGGCCGCGCACCTCCTTGTCGTCGGCAGCCTCGAACATCATGCCGCTGCCGGGGATGTCACCGCGGTTCCAGACCTGGCGCACGGCGCCTTGCGCATAGAGCGTGCGCCGCTGCTCGGCTTCGCCCGGAAGCAGCGGCGCGAAATCGCTATCGCTGAACTTTTCGGTGTTGCGGGTGAGAAGGGCAAAGAACTGCATGGCGGGCTCCTTTGTGGCCGGTTGATGCGGAAGATATCGCGCCGGCTGGTCAGACTGTCCAAGACTGATTAGGATAAAGTTCAGATCTTGAAGGACTTAAATCATAGAGACGCAGAATGCTCGACCTGCGGCAGATCCGCTATTTCGTCGCCGTCGCCGAGGCCGGCAATGTCGGCCGGGCCGCCGAGCAGTTGCATATCTCGCAGTCCCCTTTGAGCCGGCAGATCATGCAGCTCGAGGAGCAACTCGGCGTCACGCTTTTCGAGCGATCGAAGCAGCGCGTCCGTCTCAACGCCGAGGGCAGGGCTTTCCTTGCCGAGGCGCGCGCTCTGCTCGTCAATGCCGCGCGGCTGGAGGAGCTCGGCCGCAAGCTTGCAAGCGGCGCTACCGGGAGCCTCGCCATCGGCTACGTCGAGGGGGCGGTGCATGCCGGGCTGATCGCTGCGATGCTCAGGGAATTCCGCCGCGAGCGGCCGGATTTTCATCTGCAACTGAGAAACCGCCGCACGGCCGCGCAGTTCGAGGATCTGCGCCAGCGCGTGCTCGACCTCGGATTCGTCTACGCGCCGACGCCGCAAGGCGATCCGGATATCGAGAGCATGCTGGTGCGGCGCGAACCGCTGGTGCTGGCGATCCCCGAAGGCGATCCGCTTGTCGATGCGAGCGACATCAGGCCCCGCCATCTTGACGCCCGCGTCTGGATCACCGTCGTGCGCCAACCCGATGACACCAACCGCGCGCAGTTCCTGGCGGCCTGCATGGAGGCCGGTTTCGTGCCCGACATCGCCTACGAGACGGCCGATCCCTTGACCTCGCTCGGCCTAGTCAGCGCCGGGCTGGGCCTGGCGACGGTACAGGAAAGCCTGCAAAGCGCTGCGCCGGCCGGCATCGTCTTTCGCGACCTGCCATGGTTCAAGCGCAGCGTTGAAATCCATCTCGCCTGGCGGCGCAATGACCGGAGGGCGGTGATTGAGGATTTGAGGAGGACGGTGAACGGTGAATGGTGAATAGCGAATAGTTACTATCTGGCGGTGGACAGATTTCGGCTCGCGCGATCCGCACTATTCACCATTCACCTTACATTTTGTCGATCACCGCCTGCACACCTTCCGTCGGCGCGTCGACCGACGAGCCCGCCACCATGATGGCGGCGACGATGGCCTCGGGGTCGTTGACCACCAGCGGCTTCACCCTATGTGCGGTGTGGATGAAGCCTTCGCCCGACATGTGCTCGATGAGCGCCAGCATCGGGTCCCAGAAGGCCTTGATGTTGGCGAACACGATCGGCTTGCGGTGATGGCCGAGTTGCGCCCAGGTCATGATCTCGACGATCTCCTCGACCGTGCCGATGCCGCCCGGCAGCGCCACGAAGGCGTCGGATTTCTCGAACATCCTGTGCTTGCGCTCGTGCATGTTGTCGGTGATCACCAGCTCGTCGAGCTTGTCGAGAGCGGTCTCGGTCGCCTCCTTGTTGATCAGGAAGCGCGGGATGATGCCGGTCACCTTGCCGCCGGCCTTGAGTGCCCCGTCTGCGACGGCGCCCATGATTCCCTTGGTGCCGCCGCCATAGATCAGGCGCAGGCCGGACTTCGCCAGCGAGCGGCCGAGCAGGTGGCCGGCCTTGACATAGGCCTCGTCGCGGCCCGGAGACGAACCGCAATAGACGCAGACGGATCGAATCGTGTTCATGTCATGATTGGTGATAGGGACGGTTGGCGCGGTCAAGCCCAAGGACGGGCTTTTTCTTGTGAGCTTGGTGAAAACACGCTAGACCGGCGTTAGGTGGCTAAGGGGCAGAAAAGATTATGGCTATCAATTCTTCCAAGGCGTTTTTGTTCGCGGCGGGCGGCGTTGCCGTCGTCGCGGCGGTCGCCTACGGGTCGGGCGCGCTCGACCCATACATCAACAAGCAGAATCCGCCGCAGGTCGCGTCGCTGCCGCAGGCAGGCACGAAGCCGGCCGAATTCTCAAGCACCTCCACCGAGGCGCGCGTACCGCAGGCGCAAGCCCCGGCCAATACAATGGCGCCGGCCAACAACAAGATGGCGCCGGCCAACAAGATGGCGCCCGCCAACAATGCAATGGCGCCTGCCAACAACGCGACGGCCCCGGCGGAATCCGCCCCGGCCGCTCAGGCGCCGGCCGCCGCAGGACCCACACTGCCAACCTTCGATGTCGTGCGCGTCGAAGGCAATGGCTCGATTGTCGTCGCCGGCAGCGCGGCGCCCAATGCCAAGGTCGAGGTCCTGAACGGCGGCACGGTGCTCGGCTCGACCGATGCCGGTCCCGACGGCGCCTTCGCCATCGTGCTCGACGATCCGCTGAAGCCCGGCGACTACACGATCACGCTGCGCTCGACCGCTGGCGGCGTCGCAGTCGCCTCGGCGCAGACCGCCGTCGTCTCAGTGCCGCAGAGCCCGACCGGCCAGGTGCTGGCGATGGTCGAGGAGCCGGGCAAGCCGTCCGAATTGCTGACCATTCCGCAGCCCGCGGCCAAGCCGGAGGCACCTGCCGCCACCGGTCAGGCAGCCGCCCCGGATGCGCAGGCCCCGGCCGCAACCGCGCCGGCGGCGTCTGCCCCGGCGGCGGCGCCGGCTGAAACGGCACCGGCAGCTACGGATCAGGCTTCGGCTCCCGCGACCCAGAACGCCGCTGCAGACGAGCCGAAGATCGCCGTCGAGGCGGTTGAGATCGACGGCGGCAAGATCTTCGTCGCGGGCAGGGCCGATCCCGGCCGCAAGGTGCGCGCCTATGCCGACGATGTCCTGCTTGGCGAGGCGAAAACTTCGCCTGACGGCCATTTCCTGATCGAGGCGGCGCGCGACATTCCGATCGGCAACCATACCATTCATGTCGACGGCCTTGCCGACGATGGCGATAAGGTCGTCGCCCGTGCCGCTGTTCCGTTCGAACGCGAGCCCGGCGAGTCGATTGCCGCCGTCGCGCCCAACCAGGCCAAGCCCGCCGACAGCAAGCTCGCCCAGGGTGCGGGGTCCCAGCCCGCAGAGGCAAAGTCCGGGGCGGCCAATCCCGCCGAGACGACGGCGCCGGCCACCGCTACCACCGAAGCGGGCAAGCCCGCCGCGACCGCCGACACGTCGGCCGAGGTCGCCGAAGCGAATCCTGCGGCCGACGTGCCTGAAACCATGGCGCCGAAGCTCGAACACGCCGATGGAGCCGTCATCATCCGCCGCAACGATACGCTCTGGCGCATCTCGCGGCGCGTCTATGGCCATGGCGTGCGCTACTCGACCATCTATCTCGCCAACCAGGATCAGATCCGCAATCCCGACCGCATCTGGCCCGGTCAGGTCTTCAAGGTCCCCGGCAAGTCGAAGGAAGGCGAGCCGGCCGACATGAAGGCCATGGGTGACCAGATGACGGCGCCAAAGACGGAGTAAGAGCGTAATCCCCCCTCGTGGGGGAGATGCCCGGCAGGGCAGAGGGGGCGCTGTCCCGCCAGCGTTTTTGACACTTCCTACCGTGCTACCCATCCGCCTGGCTTGCCCTCTCATCCTCCATCGTTTATCGGCGATGAACGATGACCGAATCCCTATCCGTCAACCGCGCCCTCAATAGCCGAGCCCTTGACAGCCGCGGCATCGCCACGCGGTTCGCGGCGCTGTCGCATCCGGCACGCATCGAGATCCTGAAGCATCTCTCGGCCAGTCGCTGCTGCTCCTGCCGCGAGGTGGTCGATCATCTCGATCTCGCCCAGTCGACCGTTTCGCAGCATCTGAAGATCCTGGTCGAAGCAGGGCTCGTCCGCTTCGAGGCGGATCGCCAGCGTTCACGCTACGCGGTGGACCGCGCTACGCTCGCCGAGGTCTCGGCGTCGCTCGCGGCCCTGGTCGATTCCTGCTGCGGCGAAAGCATGAAAGAAAGCTAAGAACAAAATGGCCGACAAGACCGTCTCCGCCGAAACCGGCACCCTCACCACACTGCGCAATCTGTGGCCCTATATGTGGCCGGCCGACCGTGCCGACTTGAGAGCCCGCGTCACCTGGGCGACGCTGCTTCTCGTCGTCGCCAAGGTCACCCTGGTCGCCGGCCCCTATTTCTTCAAATGGGCAACCGATGCGCTCGCCCACGCCTCGAAGACGCCGCCGCCGCTGCCCGCCTTCATGCTCGCGCCGGTGATGCTGGTCATCGCCTATAATGTGCTGAGGCTGGTCCAGCTCGGCTTCAACCAGCTGCGCGACGCGCTGTTTGCCCGCGTCGGCCAATATGCGGTGCGCCAGCTTGCCTTCCGCACCTTCGTCCACATGCACCAGCTGTCGCTGCGCTTCCATCTTGAACGCCGCACCGGCGGTCTGTCGCGCATCATCGAGCGCGGCACCAAGGGCATCGAGACGATCGTGCGCTTCGTCATGCTGAACACGGCGCCGACCATTCTCGAATTCGCGCTGACGGCCGGCATTTTCGCCTACACCTATGGCTGGAAATACGTCGCCGTGGTCGCGGTCACGGTGTGGATCTATGTCTGGTTCACAGTCAAGGCCAGCGACTGGCGCATCTCGATCCGCCGCGACATGAACGACAGCGACACCGACGCCAATACCAAGGCGATCGACTCGCTCTTGAATTTCGAGACGGTCAAATATTTCACCAATGAGCGCATGGAAGCCGAGCGCTTCGACCGCTCGATGGCGCGTTATGAAACCGCGGCCACCAAGACCTGGACCTCGCTCGGCTGGCTTAACTTCGGCCAGGGTCTCATCTTCGGCCTCGGCACAGTCATCGTCATGTGCATGTCGGCGCTCGAGGTGCAGGCCGGCACGCAGTCGGTCGGCGATTTCGTCTTCATCAACGCCATGCTGATGCAGCTTTCGGTGCCGCTCAACTTCATCGGCTTCATCTATCGCGAAATCCGCCAGGGTTTGACCGATATCGAGCACATGTTCGACCTGCTCGACGTGCCCCAGGAGATCGTCGACAAGCCGGACGCCAGGTCGTTGAAGGTGAGTGCCGGCAAGGTCGAGTTCCGCGACGTGCACTTCTCCTATGATGCGAACCGCAAGATCCTGAAGGGCGTCTCCTTCGAGGTGCCGGCCGGCAAGACGGTCGCCATCGTCGGCCCCTCCGGCGCAGGCAAGTCGACTATCTCCAGGCTTCTGTTCCGCTTCTATGACGTGCAGCGCGGCCAGGTGCTGATCGACGGCCAGGACATCCGCGACGTCACCCAGGAGAGCCTGCGTGCGGTGCTCGGCATGGTGCCGCAGGACACGGTGCTCTTCAACGACACCATCGCCTACAACATCCGCTACGGCCGCGTCGGCGCCAGCGAGGAGGAGGTGAGCAAGGCCGCCGAGCTTGCCCAGATCGGGCCGTTCATCGAAAAACTCCCCGACGGCTACCGCTCGATGGTCGGCGAGCGCGGCCTGAAACTGTCGGGCGGCGAGAAGCAGCGGGTCGCGATCGCCCGCACGATCCTGAAGGCTCCGCCGATCCTGATGCTGGACGAGGCGACCTCGGCGCTGGACACCCAGACCGAGCAGGAGATCCAGGCGGCGCTGGACCTCGTCAGCAAGGGCCGCACCACCCTTGTGATTGCCCACCGGCTGTCGACAGTGATTTCGGCCGACGAGATCATCGTGCTGAAGGACGGCCAGATCGCCGAGCGCGGCACCCACGCCGCGCTCTTGCGCCAGCAGGGCCTCTACGCCTCGATGTGGGACCGCCAGCGCGAAGCCACCGAAGCCGAGGAGCGCCTGCGCATTGCGCGTGAAAGCGACGAGTTCGGCGTGATCGTACGGAGAAGGACGTCGGAGGTGAGCTAGCGCCTCTTCCTTCTCCCACAAGGGGAGAAGGAGAAGTCGGCGCAAAATCCCCTTGACCTCAACCTAGCTTGAGCTTGCAAACCGGCTCCGAACCCCTGCGAAGCAAGCCTTCCAAGAACGGAGACCGATCGAAATGAGTAATAAAGATCAACGCGCTGGCAGCGTGTTCCGGGTCGACAAATTCGTCGTGCCGGCGGAAGCGCGCGACGAGATCCTCGGCAAGGTCAGGATGACGCACGAATTGCTGCGCCAGCAGGACGGCTTCGTGCAGGACTTCCTGCTCGAGCAGTTCTCCGGCCCCGGCGAATTCAACATCGTCACCATGGTCGAATGGGAAAGCCAGGCCGCGGTCGACAACGTCGTGCCGATCGTCAAGGCCGCGCACGAGAGCATCGCCTTCAGCCCTCAGGCAACGATCGCCCGCCTCGGCGTCAAAGCGGATATCGCGCACTATCAGCGCGTGCCGGAGGCGTAAGACGGCCAGCCCGCGCCGGGTGCAGGCGCGACGACGCCCAGTACCTGGCCGGTGCGGGCGTCGCCGACCATGTTCTCGAAGCCGCGCCATTCGGCGGCGGTGATGAACAGCGTCCTGCCGTCGGCACCGCCCAACATGTAGGCAAAGCAGCCCCGATCGACCTCGACCTTGTCGATTTTCGCACCGCCCTCGCGCACCCTGACACAGTGCCGGCGCTAAAACCACAGCTATGAGTCCACGGCCTCGCTCTTCCTCTCCCATTGTTGCGTTGCGGGGAGGGGGGCTTTCGGCTATTGAGGCCGGACCTGAAACAGGGACCGCCCCAAGCCCTATGACGCTTCTCGATACGATCAAGAATACGTTCGTTCCGATCCATCGCGAGGGCTATCCCTTCATCGCCGCCTTCGGCGCGGCCACGCTGTTCCTCGGCTATTTCTCCTCGATCCTGTTCTGGCTCGGGCTGATCCTCACCGGCTGGTGCATCTATTTTTACCGTGACCCAGAGCGCGTCACGCCGGTCGACGACCGGCTGGTGGTCAGCCCGGCCGACGGCATGGTTTCGGCGGTCGGGCCCGCCGTGCCGCCGCGCGAGCTTGGCCTGGGTACGGGCGAAATGACCCGTATCTCGGTGTTCATGAATGTCTTTTCCTGCCACATCAACCGCGCGCCGGTGCGCGGCAGGATCACGCGCATCGAGCACCGTCCGGGCAAATTCCTCAATGCCGAGCTCGACAAGGCAAGCTCCGAGAACGAGCGCAACGGCCTGGTCATCGACAGCCCCAACGGCACCGTCGCCGCCGTGCAGATCGCCGGCCTTGTGGCGCGCCGCATCGTCTGCTGGGCCGAGCAGGGCGGCTCGATCGGCATCGGCGAGCGTTTTGGCCTGATCCGCTTCGGCTCCCGCGTCGACGTCTTCCTGCCGTCGAACGCCGTGCCGCGCGTCGCCGTCGGCCAGACGGCGGTAGGCGGCGAGACGGTGCTTGCCGAGTTCGGCGGCGCGGCGGTCGCCCCGCTGGTCAGGATTTCCTGAGCGGTGGGCGCGCCTTTCAAGAAGTTCGAGGCACACGCCAGCGGCGGCCCGCGCATCCGCGAGATCCCGATGCGCATGGTGCTGCCCAATCTGGTGACCGTTCTTGCGATCTGCGCCGGCCTTTCCGGCATCCGCTTCGCCTTCGAGGACCGCTTCGAGCCGGCCGTCGTCATGGTGCTGCTCGCAGCCTTCCTCGACGGCATCGACGGCCGCTTGGCGCGCATGCTGAAGGCGACCTCGAAGTTCGGCGCGCAGATGGATTCGCTGGCCGATATCGTCAATTTCGGCGTCGCGCCAGCGCTGGTGCTCTATGCCTTCCTGCTCGACCGCGCCGGCTCGCCGGGCTGGATCGCGGCACTCCTGTTCACCATTGCCTGCGGCATGCGGCTCGCCCGCTTCAATGTGCTGGCCGACGACACCGACCAGCCGGCCTGGCAGACCGAGTATTTCGTCGGCGTCCCGGCGCCGGCGGGCGCGGTGCTGGTCATGCTGCCTTGCTATCTCTACTTCCTGCGGCTCGGCCTGGAACCGACCCGGGGGGCGGCCTTCGTTGCCTCTGGCTTCACCGTGCTCGTCGCCTTCCTCTTGGTCAGTCGCCTGCCGGTCTATTCGGGCAAGAGCGTCAAGGTGCCGGGAGACAGAGTGCTTCCGGTCATCCTCGGCGTGGTGCTCTACATCCTGCTGTTGATGGCCTATCCCTGGTACACGCTGACCGCCTCGGTCGCCGGCTACCTCGTCTTTCTGCCGTTTTCGGTGCGCGCCTATTCGAAGCGGGCCATGCGCGAAGGCGAGAAGGTGCCGCCTTCGGATATCGGCTGAACCCGCTCGAGAGGCGCGACTTCGAGCCGCCGAGTTCCTTCGCGCCTCCCTCTGTCCTGGCGAACATCTCCCCACTTGGGGGAGAAATTGGCAGCTTCGTTCAAGCCGCGTATCCTGCAACGATGCTGATTGGCGAAAGCCGAGAGGGCATCTGATCTCCCCCCGTGTGGGGGAGATGTCCGGCAGGACAGAGGGGGGCGCTGTCCCGCCAGCGCTTGCGATACGGCCTAAGCCGCTACCCCCAATCCCAGCCGGTCGATCGCCAGCTTCCGCGCCGACACGTAATCCGTCTTGCCGGAACCCAGCACCGGGATTTCTTCCACCTTGATGATGTCATTGGGCACCATCAACTCGGCCGCGCCGGCCTTCTTGCCGAACTGGCGCAGCTCTTCGGCATTGGCATCGTCGGCCGTGGTGACCAGCACGATGCGCTCGCCGCGCCTTTTGTCGGGCACCGCCACCGCGGCATGGCGCTGTTCCGGCCATAGCGACTGCACCAGCATCTCGACCGCACCCAGCGACACCATCTCGCCGGCGATCTTGGCAAAGCGTTTTGCCCGCCCGCGGATGGTGATGAAGCCGTCGCGGTCGACCGAGACGATGTCGCCGGTGTCGTGCCAGCCCTCGAGCGGCTGCAACTCGCCGGGGCGGTCGGCGGTCATGTAGCCCATCATCATGTTCGGCCCGTCGAGCCACAGCCGGCCGCCCTCGCTGATGCCCTCGACCGGCTCAAGCTTCATGCGGATCGCCGGCAGCAGCCGGCCGACCGTGCCGTCGCGATTGTGGATGGCGGTGTTCACCGCCACCACTGGCGCCGCCTCGGTCAGCCCAAAACCTTCGATGATCGATGCCTGGAAACGGTCGCGGTAGGTGCGCCTTGTCTCGGGCTTTACCGCTTCAGCGCCGGCAACAACGAAACGCAGGCTGGAGAAATCGCCGTCCTTGGCAGTGCGGGCATAGTTGGCGAGGAAAGTGTCGGTGCCGAACATGACGGTCGGCTTCACCTTGCGCGCGATCTCCGGAATGATCTTGTAGTGCAGCGGCGAGGGATAGAGGAACAGTTTCACGCCGGTTACCAGCGGCAGGATAGTGCCGCCGGTCAGCCCGAACGAATGGAAGACGGGCAGCACGTTGAGCAGGATATCGGCCGGGGAGATCGTGATGCGCGCCTCGGCCTGCATGGCGTTGGCGAGAAGGTTGCGGTGCGACAGCACCACCGCCTTCGGCGTTCCTTCCGAGCCCGAGGTGAACAGGATCACCGCTGGTTTCGACGCCTGCTGCCGCTGCAGCGGAAAACGCCAGAAAAGCGCCGCCGCGACCTTGTCGAGCAAGGTCACGCTCTCGCGCACATCCTCCAGCCATAGCATCTTGGCGCCGCCCGCCTCGACGGCGGTGACGATGTCGTCGATGGCGGCCTTCTCGATGAACGCGCGAGAAGAGACCACTGTGCGAATGACCGCCGTGCGGATCGCGGCGGTGACGCTCGCCGGGCCGGCGGTGTAGTTGATCATCGCCGCGATGCGGGCCGCCGAGATAAGCCCGACAAAGGAGAGCACAATGCCATTGGCATTGGGCAGGAGCAGGCCGACCGCTTCGCCGGGCGCCGTCACCGCCTCGAAGCGGCGGCCGAGCACGCGCGCGCCGATGAACATCTTGCGATAGCTGAGCGCGCCCGAAATCACGTCCTCGATGATCGGATGCGAGGCACCGACGCGATCCGCCGCGTCGCGCATGGCCAGGAACAGGCCGCGGTCGAGATTGCTGCCGTAGAGCCGCGCCTCGGCAAACCGGTCGAACAGGGCGTTGGTGTTCGACGCCATGTCGGGGTTGCGAGCCACCAGCTCGGCCACGGTCATCGGTTCCAGCACGCTGAGCGACAGGCGCGGGAACCAGTGACGCGGCGCCTTGTCGGCCGGCGTCAGCGACATCGGCAGGTCGCGCGCACCGGCGACGAAGATCGGCACGATGCGGGCGTCGGCCTGCATGGCGATGCGGGTGATGGCGCGGAACAGCCGGAACGACTTGACGTCCGGTTCGACGTCGTCGGGCAGATAGACCGCAAGCCGGCCCTTGCCCTTCAGCACGCGCACCAGCCGCCGGCTGACGAAGAGATGTTCGGCATTGAAGGCGATGGTGCGGGCAAGCTCGCGCCACGGCTCCAGCCAGGGCGAGCGGGCCGAGGCCTCGTCCAGAATGTGCAGCGTGTCGTCCGGCAAGAGCGACAGCATCAGCGCCGGCTCGATGCGCGATTGGTGCGAAACGACATAGATCACCGGCGTGCGGGCATTGCGGGCAATGCGGATGCGGTCGTCGGCAATACGGTAGGCGAGCTTGAACGGCACGTAGAGCAACGCCTGGGTAAAGCGCAGATCGAGCCGGAACCTTTCGATCACGCCAATCAGCAGCCAGGCAAAGACAAGACCGGCAAGCAGCGCCAATGTCAGGATCATGCCGCTCTCTCCCAACGTCCTCCACGGTGCGGCTCTTGCGCGGCCGCTTCGGTGGCAGAAGGTAGCGGAAGTGGGGGCAAGGTCAATGTGGGGCTGGTAGGGCGCTCCCTTCTCCCCTTGCGGGAGAAGGTGGCCGAGCGAAGCCCGGACGGATGAGGGTATTGGACGGATCGCTTCGCTGGATATGTAAGTGCCTGAAAGCAATCGATTCTTCCAGGCCTTCTTCCAAAACCTCTCATCCGTCTCGACGCTGCGCGCCGACCCACCGTCTCGCACAGGGGAGCGGGGAAAGGCGTGCCGCTACGCCACCTTCAGTCTCCCGCTGATGAAGCGGAACTCCTGGCTCTTGCCGCCAAAGCCGTAGGCCGCCGCCGGAACCTCATGCACCAGCGCGTAGCTTTCCTCATGGACGCCGCCGAGCAGGCGGCCGAAGGCGTCGAAAATCGCCTTGAGATACGCTTCGAGCTCGAGCTTGGTGTTGGTGCCGTCCACCACCTTGATGTCGAGCCAGAAGGTGCTCGTGCCATGCTCGGCCAGCGACTTGCCGCCGGCGAACCAGTGCTGCGGATCGACGTAGCTGATCGCAACCGCGGTGATGGTCGGGTCCTTGCGCAGTTGCGTGGCCGTAATCTCGGTGATCTCCTTCGCGATCGCGGCGGAACCCTTTGCGTCGGGCTCGCCGGTGACGCTGACATTGATGATCGGCATTTTTCTCTCCTTCGCTCTGACGGCTTCGCGCCGCCGATGAAGGGACCATGCCACTAGCCATGCGACAAAAAAATCGAATTGTTTTTGACAATTACTTCGATATTATCGAATTATGGAAACTCTCGATCCCGACCTGCTCAAAACCTTCCTGGCCTTCGTCGATGGTGGCTCCCTGGCCAGGGCGGCGTCCGCTGTTGGCCGCTCCCCATCCGCCGTCACGGCGCAGATGCAGCGGCTGGAGGAGGTCGTCGGCGAGCCGCTGCTTGCGCCCCAGGGACGTGGGCGCGGGCTGACGCCTGCCGGCGAGGACCTTGTCGGTCATGCCAGGCGCATCCTTGCCGTCCACACCGAGGCCTGGCTGGCGCTGAAAGGCGCGCGCGTCGGCGGCCGCATCGCCATCGGCACCACGCAGGACTTTGCCGATCATGGCCTGCCGGAGCTGTTGCGCGCCTTCGCCGCCAGCCATCCGCGCGTCAGGATCGAGCTGCGCGTCGGCCGCTCCGTGGAGCTCGGGTCAGCCTTGCAGGCGGGCCAGCTCGACCTTGCGATCACCATGCGCCATGCGCCTTCCCCGGATGAAGCGTTCCTGATCAGCGAGCCGATGCTGTGGCTCTGCTCGGAAAAAGGCTTGGCGACGCGGCAAGACGTGGTGCCGCTGGCGCTGCTCGATCCCTATTGCGGCTTCAGGGAGGCTGCTCTCAATGCACTCGACGCCGCCGGCCGCCGCTACCGCATCGCTGCCGGCAGCTCCAGCCTTGCCGGCCTGCGCAGCGCGGTCAATGCCGGCATCGCGCTGACGCCGCGCACCCGGCGTCTGGCCCATTCCGGTATCGTGGAAGCGTCCCCTGATCTCGACCTGCCGCCGCTGCCTATGGCCGGCTTTGCCATCCGGCTCGGCCGCGAGGCGGCTCGTCCGGCGCGGGATCTCGCGGAGCTTCTGGGCACCGGCCTGGCGCTGCCGCCCTGAACGGCCAGGAACGCCCAAAGAAAAAGCCGACCTTTTTGCGGGTCGGCTTCTAGTCGGACGGGTCGAGGGGTTTGGGGGGACTTGGGGGGTGACCCGTCGATCTAACAATGCCTGAGTCGAGTGATGGTTCCGTGACCGCAAAAAAAATTTACGAACGCGTCGATTTGGCTCTCGACCAGTCGCGTGCGGCGTGCGCGAAAACCGCGCAAAGCACGATCGCGCCGCCGACGATGCTGGCCAGCGGTGGGAATTCGCCGAGGAACAGCAAGGCGAACAGGATGGCGAACGGCACTTCGGCCGAGCCGAGCAGGCCGGATTCGGCGGCGGGGATAAGCCGCGAACCTTCGGTCCACAGGATCGAGGCCAGCGCGAAGGAGCAGCCGAAGGTGGCAAGCAGCACCATATCGCGGGTCGAAACGGCAACCGGGTCGGTGACGAACCAGCCGAGGACGAAGAGCAGGAAGGCCGACACCGCGCCGGCCCAGACGACGGGCGAGTCGCGAAAGGCGCGCACCATGATCATGTAGAGCGCGCTGCCGGTGGTCATCAAAAGCGCCAGCCCGTCGCCGAACAGGTGGCCGCTGCCAAAGCCGCCGCCCACCATGACGGCGACGCCGCATAGCGACACGGCCGCCGCCAGCATCGTCTGTAGCCGGAATTTTTCCCGCACCAGCAGCAAGGCAAGCAGTGCGGCTATGAAGGGTGAGGTGGCGTAGATCACCGCGACATTGGCGACATAGGTGTATTTGAACGCCGCGATGAAGGCGATGCTGGCGGCAGCCCCCTCGACCGCAAGCAGCCAGCCGCGCCAGCCGAGCCTGAGGCTCTCGCGCCCGCCCGAGCGGCGGCGGCGCCACAGCACGTAAAGAGCAATCAGGATCGAGCCGAAGAAGCCGCGCCAGCAGGTGATGGTCAGCGGATCGGCATGGATCGACTTGGTCAGCACGCCGGTGAGCGCGAAGGCGACGGCCGAGGCCGAGACTAGCACCACGCCCAGCATGCGCTCGGCTGTGGCGTCGGCGGTGCCCTTGGCAAGCTTTTCAGGCATGTCGACCGTATCCGTCATGGTACCAGACTATGCCGCTCGTGCTGACAGCCTTCTGTCATGAGTCCTCGACCCGTTTGCGGAAACGCTCGTTGCCGACGATCAGCAGGCCGGCGCCGATGATCAAAGCCGCGCCCATGAAAACTTCGGTTCTCGGCACGTCGCCCCAGATGGCGAAGCCCAGCGCAAACGCCCAGACCAGCGAGGTGTATTCGAATGGCGCCACGATCGACACCGGCGCTCGTTTCATGCCTTCGAACAGCATGTATTGCGCGACGCCGCCGAGCGCGCCGACGCTCATGAGAAGCATGAGCTGCGGCGCGTCGGGCATGCGCCACCAGATCAGCGCCGGCACTGCCGAAAAAAGCAGGAAGTAGAAATTGTTGAGCACCAGCTGGATCGTCGTGCGCTCCTGCATCGCGGTCTTGCGCAAGAGCACCACGGCGATGCCCCACAAAAGCGCTGCCGCCAGCACAAGCAGCACCGGCACGGAGAAGCCGAGACGCGCCGGGTCGCAGGCGATGAAGACGCCAACGAATCCGACGAACACCGCCGCCCAGCGCAAGAGCGGCACGGTCTCGCCCAGCATCACCACTGAAAGCACGGTGACGATGATCGGCGCGGCGTAGTAGATGGTGGTGAGCTCGGCGAGCTGCAGCGAGCGTGCCGCGTTGTAGTAGCAGAGCCAGGCCGCGAGCGTGAACGCGCTGCGCACCAGCATCGGCCGCACGATGGGCGAGCTTACCGTGTCGGCGAACAGCGTCCGTCCGCCGATCGCGCCGCAGGCGGCAAGGACGGTGACCGAGCGGAAGAACATGATCTGCCACACTGTCATGCCGGCCACCAACAGCTTGATCGAGGCGTCCTGCGCCGAAAACAGGAAATAGGCGGCCGCGGTGAACAGGATGCCGGCCAGCACCCTTTCGCGGCTTTCGAGGACGACGACATCGGCCATGCGGTATCGATTTGCCAGCGTGGAGGCGGCTCCGCCCTATCGGATCCACTTCTGCCAGCTATACGGGCGAAAGCTTCTACCGCGCTGTTCCAGCGCGGCGCTTGCGTTGGGGCAGAGCCCTCGTGGCCGATCGAGAAGCGCTTACTGCGTCGCCTGGTAGAGCTCGGAGGCTGCCTCCTTCAGCGCGCGCCTTCCGTCGGGCCTGAGGTACATCATGTGGCCGCCCTCCACGACATCGAGCCGGATCGGTTTGGCGTCGGCGAGCGAGGGAAGCTGGTTCACCAGATAGCGCGAAGCGAGATAGGGCGTCACCAGGTCGGTATAGCCGTTGACGATGACCACGCCGAGCGAGGGGTTGAGCGAACGCGCCCGCTGCAGGTCGTTCATCGCCCCGGCATAGCCTTGCCCCGAGGTGCCGTACTCCCAATTGCGACTGATCTCGCCGTTGAGCAGCCGGTAGCTGACATCCGTGCGATAATTCAGTTCGTTACGGGCGTAAGCGACAAAGGCCGAGGTCAGCACCGGCACACTGCGGTCAAGCACCGGGTCCGGGCCTTCTATGCGGGCGCTGCCCGGCGAGATATCGGCGGTGCTGATCGTGGCATCGTAAGGGCTGAGCACCTTGCCCTTGGCGCGCTGGAACTCGCGGGTGAACAGGCCGGTAGGGACACGGGCGAAATTGCGCTCGACGAGATCGAGCGGCAGGCCGGTGATTTCCGCCACGCGCCCGCTGGCGAGCTTGCCGCCTTGCTCCAGCCCGCTGGCGAGAGCCGTCAGATAGTCGCCAAGCGCATAGCGTTCGACCTCGGCCAGCCTGTCGCGCAGCGCCTCGCCGCTGACGCCGTCGGCGCGAAGCCGCACCGCCGCCAGCGAAGGCAGTTCGAGCGCCCAGTGCAATTGATCGAATTGGTCCGGCCGCACCAGCATGAACTCCAGCGCCGGCGAGATCAGCACGATGCCGGAGGGGCTCAAGCCGACATCCTCCTGCAGCGTCCTGGCGAGCAGCGCGGCGCGAAAGCCGCCATAGCTTTCGCCGGCGAGGAAGAGCGGTGAAGCGGTGCGGCCGTTCTGCGCCAGATAGAGCCGTATGAAAGCGCCGACCGAGCTGGCGTCCTGGTCGACGCCCCAGAACCCTTTCGTGTCCTGGCCCGGCGCTTCGCGGCTGTAGCCGGTGCCGACCGGATCGACGAAGACGAGATCGGTCATGTCGAGCCAACTGTCCGGATTGTCGATGAGCCTTTGTTGCGGCGGCAGGAATTGGCCGTCGGCAGCGGTCGCAACGATGCGCGGGCCAATCGCGCCGAGATGCAGGTAGGCGGAGGCCGCGCCCGGCCCGCCGTTGAAGACGAAGGTGATCGGCCGCTCTTTGGCCGGGGCAGGCGACTGCTGCGTGTAGGCGACGTAGAAGATCTCGGCCGTGACCTCGCCCTTGCCGGAAAGCAGCGACAGCGTGCCGGCCTTGGCCTGGTAGTCGAGCTTGCGCCCGCCAAGGGTGATCGAATGCTCGGTGACCTGCGGCGGCGGCAAAAGCGACAACACGCCGCCGGCCGGCGCCGGCCGTTCAGGTGTTTCGGCGCCGACTGGCTGCGCAAAGGCTGTGAGCGCCAGGAGGATGAAGGGCAGGAGCTTCAACTTGGACCGCATGCGACCTCCGCGGGAATGACCCCCGCAAAGGTATGGCCGGGGCGGCCGAAGTCAAAGGGGATAGGCTTGGCGCTGCGTTGGAACTTCGATCTCTCCCGTCGCGGGGGAAATTGGCAGCTTCACCCCCCAAACGCTCGCTCCAGCGCCGCGACATCGATCTTCACCATGCCCAGCATCGCCTCGGTGGCGCGTTTGGCGCGTTCGCGGTCGGGATGTGCGGCCATGTCGCCGAGGATTTTTGGCACGATCTGCCAGGACAGGCCCCAGCGGTCCTTCAGCCAGCCGCATTGCTCGGGCTTGCCGCCATTGCCGAGAAAGGCGTTCCAGATGCGGTCGATCTCGGCCTGGTTATCGAGCTCGACGAGGATCGAGAAGGAATGGTTGAACGGATCGAGCGGACCGGCTTCGAGCGCGACGAAATTCTGGTCGTCGAGCACGAATTCGATGATCTTGACGCTGCCGGCGGGGCCGCTCGGATTGTCCGCCGGCACATCGGTCGTGCGGCCGATCGCTGAATTGGGAATGGTGGCGACATAGAATTCCACCGCTTGCCGCGCGTCCTTTTCGAACCACAGATGCGAGGTCACCTTGGCCATGCTGGATCTCCTTCCTGTCTGGCAACGGCCCAAGGACGATCGAGTTTCGCTCGACCCGACAGGGTATCTCGCTTTCGAGTTTGGAAATCGGCGACGGTGTCGTCCGATGCCCGGCGGGGCAGAGGCGCGCTGTCCCGCCAGCATCTCCGTGCTGTCAAGGCACCGAAAACTGCGGAAGGGATGCAAATGGACGCCACCGCATCTGCAGGCACCGCTGAAGGAGGCTCGACCAGGTCAAGGCGCTGATCACACTCGGGGCCAGAGGCAGGCTCGACGGTCAGTTGATCGCCTGCAAGGTGGAGGCGCTTGCGGTGGCGGAACCCCATTCGGCGACAGGAGCCGGCGCGCCACGCGCGACGACCCCTTCCGGCCGCTTCCCGGCCACTTCCTCCTCACAAGGGCTCACGAGGGGGAGATCAGCTGGCGCTACTGTGCCGATGGCACTTCCGCATCCCCTTCGTCGGTGAAAGGCGAGGCGCTCGGCACGCACTGCACGGCCCAACCCTGCGGCGTCGGTTGCTTCTGATATTCGGCAATCGCGTTGGTGCACTGTTCGCGGGTGTCGAAGGTGCTGGGCAGCACCGCCATGCCGCCCTGCGGGCCGGCGATCACAAGATACCAGACCAACGCTACGCTGGGGGTGGCAGCCATGGGAATTCCTCTTTGCTGGATGTCGGAGTCGGGTCGATGCTAGCAACTCCCAGCAAATGGCGAAAGCAGGGCGGCGGCATACGCTCCCCCGCCCTGGTCACAGACCCGTGAACGACCGCTGGCCGGACGCTTATTCGACAGCGAAGCAGTAGAACAGGCCGTCGCCGCCCGTGCCTCTCAGCGCCTCCTGGCTGCAGCCGCCGCGCGAAGCATGTGAGGAATTCCACGACTTCGCCGCGGCCGATTCGTCGAGGCCGACTCGGTCGTGATGGCCCGTCATGGCTGCCCCTTCCGCGCCGCTCATCGTCCAGTCGCCGCAGGTCTGGTCGGCGATCTTGGTGCCATCGGGCTTGGAGCCGGTCAGCACGTCGTGGCGGTTGGGCTTGTCGCCGCGGCCGTTGACGACTTCGCCCTTCTCGGTAAGCGCCGTCTGCTTGCTGATGGCGTTGGCGTCGCTGTGCAGCGAGGCGACGTCGTCGGCGATCTTCTCGCCCTTGGCATTGAACCAGGGACCCTTGCCGATGCGGTCGCGCGCATCCTCGGCGCTGGAGGAGAGATAGGCGTGCCAGGTCTTGCCGGTGACACCGGCCGCTTCTGCCAGCGAGGCGCAATGCGCGTCCGCACCCTTGAGGCCGCCGAGATCGGCGCCCTTGCCGGAGCCGACGCTGGTGACGAAGAAGCTCATCTTGGCGTCTTGCGACAGGGCCGCGCCTGCCGTGGCGGCGAGTGCGGCGGTAATGGCGGTGGCGGCAACGAGAAGAAGTCTGCGCATGTCGGTCCTCCGGTTTCGAATGTTCTACATTCGAAGAACGTAGCGGGAGGCCTGTTTCATCCGCCTTGAGGCAGGTTTATTCCGGTTGCCGATAGGCGACGAAACGGTTGTGCCTGGCCTGGAAGATCAGCCCGGTTTCCTTCAAGTCCGGGCTTGCCAGCGGCACGATGCGTTTGGCGATCTCGGACGGATGCGGCAGCGTCTCGGGATCCTCGCCGGGCATGGCCTGAGCGCGCATTGCGGTGCGGGTGGCGCCCGGATCGGCGGCGTTGACCCGAAGCGGCAGGCTCTCGGTCTCATGCGCCCAGGAGCGCATCATCGTCTCCACCGCGGCCTTGGAAGCCGCGTAGGGCGCCCAGAAGGCGCGCGCCGAGTGCGCCGCGTTGGAGGACATGATGATCGCGCGTCCGGCGTCGGAGAGCCGAAGCAACGGATCGACCGAACGGATCAGGCGCCAGGTCGCGGTGACGTTGACGGTCATTACCTTATCGAAGGTTTTTGCTTCGACATGGCCGATCGGCGAGATCACCCCGAGTATACCGGCATTGGCGACCAGGATGTCGAGCTTTCCCCAGCGCTCGTGGATCGCGCCGCCCAGCCGGTCGATGCCCGCCATGTCGGCGAGGTCGAGCGGCACCAGCGTGGCCTGTCCGCGGCCGTCGGCCTTGATCGCATCGTCAAGCTCTTCCAGCCCGCCGACGGTGCGGGCGACCGCGACGACATGCGCGCCGGCGGCAGCCAGTTCCCTGGCGATGAAGTAACCGATGCCGCGCGAGGCGCCTGTGACGACCGCGACGCGGCCGGAAAGGTCGAGGGTCATGTGAGGGATTCCGTGGGGTGGACCGGCTTACGACCCGCCGCTCGCCAGCAGCGACAGCGTGCGCACGTTGTCGTGGCCTTCGAAGTCGAGCAGGCGGGTAGGATACTGGCCGGTGAAGCAGGCGTCGCAGAATTGCGGCTGGTCGTTGTCGCGGCGCGCCTCGCCGACGGCGCGGTAGAGCCCGTCGATCGACAAAAACCCGAGCGAATCGACGCGGATGAACTCGGCCATCTCCTCGACCGACATGCGCGATGCCAGAAGCTTCGATTTCTCCGGCGTGTCGACGCCGTAGAAGCACGATGCGCTGGTCGGCGGCGATGCGATGCGCATATGCACCTCCTTCGCGCCGGCGTCTCGCACCATCTGCACGATCTTTTGGCTGGTGGTGCCGCGCACGATGGAATCGTCGACCAGCACCACGCGCTTGCCCTCGATCATGCGGCGGTTGGCGTTGTGCTTGAGCTTCACGCCCATGTGGCGGATGGAATCGCCCGGCTGGATGAAGGTGCGGCCGACATAGTGGTTGCGGATGATGCCAAGCTCGAAGGGAATGCCCGCGGCCTGGCTGAAGCCGATCGCGGCCGGCGTGCCGGAATCCGGCACCGGCACGACGATGTCGGCCTCGACCGGGTTTTCCTGCGCCAGCTCCGCGCCGATGCGCTTGCGGACCTCATAGACGTTGCGGCCCTCGACCGAGGAATCCGGCCGCGCGAAATAGACATATTCGAAGATGCAAAAGCGGGTCTTCTGCGGCTCGAATGGGAACAGGCTCTCGATGCCCTTGGAGGTGATGACCACCATCTCGCCCGGCTTGATGTCGCGCACGAAACGAGCGCCGATGATGTCGAGGGCGCAGGTTTCCGAAGCGAGTATCCAGGCGCCGTCGAGGTCGCCGAGCACCAGCGGACGGATGCCGAGCGGATCGCGGCAGCCGATCATCTTCTTGGCCGTCATCGCGACCAGCGAGAAGGCGCCCTCGACCTGACGAACGGCGTCGATGAAACGCGAGTTCAAATCGCGCTCCTTGCTGGTGGCGACCAGATGCAGCAGCGTCTCGGTGTCGGAGGTGGAGGAGAAGATCGAGCCCTGTTTCTGCAATGCGCGCTGGACGGTGAGCGCATTGGTGAGGTTGCCGTTATGGGCGACGGCAAGGCCGCCTTCGGCCAACTCGGCGAAGAAGGGCTGGATGTTGCGCAGGCCCGCGCCGCCGGTGGTGGCGTAGCGGGTGTGGCCGATGGCGCGGTTGCCCTGCAGGCGATCGATGACGTTCTGTTTGGTGAAGGTGTCGCCGATCAGCCCGACATGACGCTCGACGTGGAACTGGGTGCCGTCATAGGAAACGATGCCGGCGGCTTCCTGACCGCGATGCTGGAGCGCGTGAAGCCCGAGTGTGACGATGGCTGCCGCGTCCTGCCGGCCGAAAATGCCGAACACGCCGCATTCGTCATGGAAATGGTCATCGGCCTCGGCGGAAAGGACTTTGCCTGCGTCTGCCGTTGAGTCTGCCATCTGGGGCTCAAGCTCCGCTAAAACCGCCATATAAGGCGATCGCTCATCGAACGCAACGCATGCGATGCCGCATCCATAACATGCCCCAGGCCAGTGCCGGAACTGGCCTGGTTTCAGTTTGCCGGCGCCTCAGTTTGCCGGCGCCGGGGTGGCGGGAGCCGGGGCGGGGGCTGGAGCCGGCTCATTGTCGGCCGGCGCTGCGCCTTCGCTGTCGTCGGGCGCCGTCGCGCTGTCGTCGCCGGTCGCCGGCGGTTCGGCCGCGGGCTGGTCGGTGGTCGCCGGCGCGCCGGCCTGGGGCGTGCCCTTACGCGTGTATTTGTTGACCAGCTCTTCCGTGTTCTCGGGCAGCACGCTTTCGAGCTTGGCGCCGATCGTCTCGAGCAGCGTCCGCGACTTGGCGTTGGCAACCCAGGCGGGCGCCTTGGCGCCGGCCAGCCAGTTGAAGAACAATAGCGCCACCGCGACGACCAGGATGCCGCGCGCCGCGCCGTAGAGGAAACCGAGCGTGCGATCGAGCGCGCCGATGCGCGAATCGATGATCCAGTCGGCGATCTTCATGGTGATCACCGAGACGACGATCAGCGCGATGACAAAGACGATGCCGGCCGCCGCGGCCATGGCGATCTTGTCGTTGTCGACATAGGGCTGAACGTAGGGCAGGACCGGCTTGTAGAAGAAGAAGGCCGCCGCCGCCGCCGCTGCCCACGACACCACCGACAATACTTCGCGGGAAAAGCCGCGCACCATGGCAAGCATCGCTGAGACCAGGGTGAAGCCGACGAGAATTCCGTCAAGCAGCGTAATCGGCATGTCTTTCGCCCCACATCATGAGCTGCATCACTCCCCCTCGTCGGCGCGACTGCGCCGTGAGCCGGCTATGCGCGCCACCAGGTCGGCAAGCTCGGTGGGTTGGAAAGCGCCGGCCGCGATTCCCCCGGCCCCATTACCGCCAACGACTTCCTCGCTGCCGAGCGGCAGCACCGCGCTTCCGAAACCCAGCTTTTCGGCCTCTTTAAGGCGCTGCTGCGCATGCGCAACCGGCCTTACCGCGCCCGAAAGGCTGATTTCGCCGAAATAGACGCAATCGGCGGGAAGGGCAAGACCGGTGAGCGACGAAACCAATGCTGCGGCGCCCGCGAGATCGGCCGCCGGTTCCGAGATGCGGTAGCCGCCGGCGACATTGAGATAGACGTCGTGCTGGCCGAAGCGGACGCCGCAATGCGCTTCCAGCACCGCCAGCACCATGGAGAGCCGCGCGCCGTCCCAGCCGACGACGGCGCGGCGCGGCGTGCCGAGCGAAGAGGGCGCCACCAGCGCCTGGATCTCGACCAGCACCGGCCTTGTGCCTTCCATGCCGGCGAAGACGGCGGCGCCGGGCGACTTCGCATGCCGCTCGCCGAGGAACAGCTCGGATGGATTGGCGACCTCGCGCAGGCCCTTGTCCGACATCTCGAAGACGCCGATCTCGTCGGTCGGCCCAAAGCGGTTCTTCACCGTGCGCAGGATGCGGAAGTGGTGGTTGCCTTCGCCCTCGAAATAGAGCACGCCGTCGACCATGTGCTCGACGACGCGCGGGCCGGCGATCTGGCCTTCCTTGGTGACATGGCCGACGAGCACGATCGCGGCGCCGGTGGATTTCGCATAGCGGATCATCGCCTGGGCGGCCGCGCGCACCTGGGTGACCGTGCCGGGCGCCGAATCGGCAAGATCGGTCCACAGCGTCTGGATGGAATCGAGGATCACCAGGTCCGGCCGCTTGCCGTCGGCGATTGTCGCGAGGATGTCCTCGACATTGGTCTCGGCGGCGAGTTCGACCGGCGTCGAGGCGACACCCAGGCGCTGAGCACGCAGCCTGATCTGCGCGACAGCTTCCTCACCCGAAACATAGACGATGCGGTGGCCTTTCGAGGCCAAAGCGGCTGCGGCCTGCGTCAGCAGCGTCGACTTGCCGATGCCGGGATCGCCGCCGACCAGAAGGGCGGAGCCGCGCACGAAGCCGCCGCCGGTGGCGCGGTCGAGCTCGCCGATGCCGGAGACGATGCGCGGCGCGTCCTCGATGTCGCCGGAGAGGCTGGTGAGCACCACGGCGCGGCCCTTGCGCACATTGCGGGTGTTGGCCGGCCCCGAGCCGATGCCGCCCGCGGTGCCTTCCTCGACCAGCGTGTTCCACTCGCCGCAGGCGTCGCATTTGCCGGCCCAGCGCTGATGCACCGAGCCGCAATTCTGACAGATGAACTGAACGCGCGATTTGGCCATTAGCGTTGGGCCGATCGCAAATTTTCGAAGGCCGGCGTTCCCGCCCACCCCCCTCTGG
>NZ_RZSV01000083.1:0-22759 GCF_004023205.1 Mesorhizobium sp. M1A.F.Ca.IN.020.03.2.1
GTGCCACGCTCCTGCTGGCAATCACGCTTTCTGCTCCCGCCATGGCGGGAGCAGAAAGCGTGATTGCCAGCAGGAGCGTGGCACCGCGCCAGATCCGGTATCGCGGGTTCCTCGGGAGCAGCAGGCCGGCTATCTCGGCCCGCCACGAGCGGCGCGAAAAATCTATCGGGCGCCGCATTCCCGCATGTCCTTACTCCGCGTCGTTGGCCGAGTCGGCGTTGAGCTGGCCGTATTTCTCCTCGCCGATCGAGGCGAGCAGGTCGAGCTGACTCTCCAGGAAGTCGATGTGGCCTTCCTCGTCCGTCAGCAGATCTTCAAACAGTTTCATCGACACGTAGTCGCCCGCATCCTGGCAAATCTCGCGCGAGCGCTTGTAGGAGGTGCGCGCGTCATATTCGCCGGCGAGATCGGATTCGAGCACCTCCTTCACATTCTGGCCGATGCGCAACGGCGCGACCGACTGCAGGTTCGGATGGCCTTCGAGGAAGATGATACGGGCAACCAGCCGGTCGGCGTGATGCATTTCCTCGATCGATTCCGCCCGCTCCTTCTTCGCCAGCTTGGTGTAGCCCCAGTCCTCGAGCAAACGATAATGGACCCAGTACTGATTGACCGCACCAAGCTCCAGAAACAGGGCTTCGTTAAGCCGCTCGATGACCTGCGGTTCGCCTTTCATGGGTTCTGCTCCCGAATTGGCCGCGCAGTCCTCTGACGCGGTCCAGGTGTGAAACGATATCCGCGCCGCTCCCCTCTGAACGGGCGTGGTAGTTCTCGGTGACCCGAATGATCGTTTCCACCACATTTGGAAAGCAGCCGCAACAGCGGCCGCGCTTGCGCATGGCATGATAGACCTTGGCCGGCACGATAAGCTGCCAGGGATCTTCATCCAGCAGACCAATGATCGTCTGCTCGATCTCCTTCTCGGTGATGATGTTGCAATGGCAGATCAGCATTCACTTGCTCTGGCTAGCGGCGCTGTTCCGGCGCCGTTTGGCTTGTTTCTCAATTGAGCATGATCTTGTCCAAAAACCGGCTTCCACTTTTTGGGATCATGCTCGGGTGCTACTTGAACACCTTGTCCGGAGCATCAAGGCTGTCGGAGCCCTCGAAGGCGATGGCATTGAGCTTGAGCGAGCCGACCGCGCGTTCGATCGACTTGGTCTGGTCGATCAGCGCGTCGATCGCCGCCTGCACAGTGGCGTTGCCTTCCGCATTGCCTTCGGCGATCTGCTGGTCATAGGCCTCGCCGGCCAGCGCCCGCGTCTTGATCGCTTCCATCTTGGCGACCGAAGTATCGAGCTTGTCCGACAGTTCCTTGTCGATCGCAGAATCGGCCACCTTCACCATGTCCGACACCGACGGGCCGGAAACCACGGTGCCGTCGAGGCGCGTATAGTTGGCGTGATAGGCGGCGCGGATGCCGATCGCATCATAGAGATGCGAGTTGTAGGTGTTGTCGGAGAAGCAGTCCTGCTCCTCCTCCGGGTCGTGCAGCAAAAGGCCGAGCTTCATGCGCTCGCCGGCCAGCTCGCCATAGGATAGCGAGCCCATGCCGGTGAGGATGGTGGAGATGCTGGCATTCGGCTCGCCATCGACGAGGGTCTTGCGGGCGGCGCCGTCTTCCTTCCAGTTGTTGACCATCTCCTGCAGGTCGGTGACCAGAAGGCCGCTTGCCGACTTCAGATATTCCGCGCGGCGGTCGCAATTGCCGCCAGTGCAGTTCTTGAGATCGTAGTCGGTGTACGGGCGCTCGCCGGCGCCTGGACCGGTCCCGTGCAGGTCCTGGCCCCAAAGCAGGAATTCGATGGCGTGATAGCCGGTCGCGACATTGGCCTCGACGCCGCCGGCTTCCTGCAGCGTGCCTGAGAGGAACTCCGGCGTCAGCTTCGAGGCGTCGACCTTCTTGCCGTTGATCTCGATCTCCTTGTTCGCAATGACGTTCGCCGTATAGAGCGAGTTCTCGTCCGACTCGGTGCCGTAGCTCTTGGCGACATAGTCGATCAGGCCTTCGTCCAGCGGCCAGGAATTCACCTTGCCTTCCCAGTCGTCGACGATCTTGTTGCCGAAGCGGTAGACCTCGGTCTGCTGGTAAGGCACGCGCGCCGCCTTCCAGGCGTCGCGTGCAGCGTTGAGCGTCTCTGCCGAGGGCTTGGCGAGAAGCGCGTCGACGGCCTTGTCGAGCGCCTCAGCCGTGATCAGCGAATCCTCGTATTTGGCGAGCGCGATGTCGGCATAGGTCTTGATCACCGCCTTCGCATCGGTTTCGGCCTTCGCCGGCAGCACGAACACGGCCGCCGTCAGCGCCGCGGTGGCGCCGATCGCGGCAAGCCTGGTGCCCCAACGTAGCGCAATAGTTCGCGGCGTGATTATCGCTTTCATCAATCCCATCTCCTCAGAAATTCAATGACATAGGCATGCGGCCGCCGGCGCGCGGCGCCAGCGCAAGCACGAATGACCGGAAAGGCAAAGTTGCCGCGCAATGGCGCGGCCAATCAGCAAAAGACACCGAAATGCCTCCAATCGAAAGGGTTCAAGGCCCAGACATCAAAGGAATGCGCCAGCGGCGCAGCCCTCCATAAAGCGGCGGAGCGGCTGGAAGTCAACTGGCGGTACAGAGAAAATTCAATTGAAACAACAGTTTAGAATTATTCTAAACTGGAATTATCAACTTTAAGGCGGCGCATGCGGCGGATATCCGGATTGACAGGCGGCCATCCTGGGTGCGACCCGGACCACGGCTCTTGCGGCGGCGGCAGACAATCGCCACTTGGCGGAAGATCCTAGATTTGAAGGCAAAAAGGGCTGCGATGAAGAACGGGGTGGTCATTGTCGGTGCGGGTCATGCGGGCGTGCAGGCGGCCGCTAGCCTGCGTGAGGAAGGCTATGACGGGCCTGTCATCCTGATCGGCGACGAGAACGAGCCGCCCTATCACAAGCCGCCGCTGTCCAAGACCTTCATCAAGGATGCCGACGCCAAGCCGCAGCCTTTGCGCGGCGAGGCCTTCTATTCCGGCAATGCCATCGACTACCGGCCGGGCGTTTGGATCGACAGGATCGATGGTGGCGAGCGCAGGCTGGACGTTTCCGGCGGCGGCACAATTGCCTTCGACCGGCTGGTGCTGGCCACCGGCTCGCGGCCGCGCCTCCTCAAGCTCGATGGCGCGGAGCTCGCCGGCGTGGTGTCGCTGCGCTCGCTGGCCGATGCGCGGCTGATCCGCGAGTTGAGCGCGCAGAGCGAAGAGGTCGTCATCCTCGGCGGCGGCTTCATCGGCCTCGAAATCGCAGCGACGCTGAGGGCCGCCGGCCGCAGGGTCACCGTCGTCGAGGCGCTCGACAGGCTTCTCGGCCGCGCCGTGGCGCCGGCAATCGCGGCGCATGTGCGCCAGCGCCTGGAGGCGATGGGCGTGCGCCTGCTCACCGGCACCACGGTTGCCCGTCTGGAAGGCGAAGGCGGCCGCGTTTCGGCCGCGATCACGTCAAGCGGCGAGCGCCTGCCGGCGCAACTGGTGATCATCGGCATCGGCGTGGTGCCCAATGTCGAGCTGGCCGAAGCCGCCGGCATCGCGATCGCCAACGGCATCCGCGTCGACCAGCATATGCAGAGCTCGATCCCGGAAATCCTCGCCGTCGGCGATGCCGCCTCCTACCGGCACTGGTTCACCGGCGGCGACGTGCGGCTGGAATCGGTGCAGAACGCCACCGACCAGGCGCGGCTTGCCGCGCGCACCATCGTCGGCCATGCCGAACCCTTCGCGGCCGTGCCTTGGTTCTGGTCGGATATCGGCGACATGAAGTTGCAGATGGTCGGCCTGACGCAAGGCGGCGACAGCCATGTCGTGCTGGGCGAGCCGGCCGAGAACAGGTTCTCGATCTACCACTATGCCGGCAACCGGCTGCTGGGCATCGAATCCGTCAACCGCCCGGCCGACCACATGCTCGGCCGCAAGATGCTCGGCGCCGGCTTCTCGCCCGCGCCTCACACCGTGGCAGCCGGGCCGGATGCGCTGAAGGCGGCGCTTGCGGCCTTCAGCCAGGACGAGCCGGCAAGGGCCAGCGCGTAGAGATTGCCAATTTTTGCCATCAGCCTTACATTGGTTGAATGAGCACGATGAATATCTCACTGCCCGACAGCTTGAAGCATTTTGTCGATCAGCAGGTGACGGAGCGCGGCTACGGCACGAGCAGCGAATATGTGCGTGAATTGATTCGCCACGATCAGGATCGTCAGCGTTTGCGCGGTCTGCTTCTTGAAGGCGCTTCGTCCGCGCCAGGCGCTCCTGTCGGTGACGACTATTTCGCGGCGCTGCGCAAGCGAGCGCTGGGCAAATAATTGGTTGCCGTAAAGGCAATTATTCCTCGTGCCCTTGCCTTGCGGGATATCGAAGACACTGTCGATTATTATGCACGCGAAGCTGGTTCGCACGTGGCGCTAGCCTATGTCGAGGATCTTCAAACTGCCTACAAAGTGATAGCCAACCATCCTGCATCGGGCTCGCTGAGATATAGCTATGCGATTGGACTACCCGGTCTGCGCAGTGTGCAATTGAAGCGCTATCCGTACCTGATTTTCTATGTCGAACAGGCCGATCATATCGATGTGTGGCGGGTCCTGCACGCCAAAATGGATATTCCAGCCTGGTTACAGAATCCGAACTCCTGACGGCGAGTTGCCGCACCGGCCTCGGCCGCCAGGAGAATCATTCGCACTGTCCGCCCCTTAGGCCGCGCGCGCCTCGCGGATCGAGGTCTCCAATATATCCAGCGCCTCCGTCATGACGCCGTCCTGGATGGTGATTGGCGACAGGAAGCGGATGACGTTGCCGTAGACGCCGCAGGTGAGCAGGATGAGGCCCTTGTCGAGCGCCTTCAGCCGCACCGCATTGGCTAATTCCGCCGAGGGCAGGCCCTTCTTCACATCATTGAACTCGACGGCGTTCATGAAGCCCGGGCCGCGGATGTCGACGATCTCCGGCACGTCCTCGCGGATCGACGCCAGCCGCTGCTTCAGCCTGGCGCCGAGCGCGTTGGCGCGCTCGCACAGTTTTTCTTCCTCGATGACGTCGAGCACGGCATGCGCCGCGGCGACGCCGATCGGGCTGCCGCCATAGGTGCCGCCGAGCCCGCCCGGTCCAGGCGCGTCCATGATCTCGGCGCGGCCGGTGACGGCCGACAGCGGGAACCCGCCGGCGAGGCTCTTGGCCATGGTGGTGAGATCCGGCGCCACGTCATGGTGCTCCATCGCGAACATCTTGCCGGTGCGGGCAAAGCCGGTCTGCACCTCGTCGGCGACAAGAAGGATGCCGTGCTGGTCGCAGGTCTTGCGCAGTGCCGTCACGAAATCGCGCGGCGCCTCGTAGAAGCCGCCCTCGCCCTGCACCGGCTCGACGATGATGGCCGCGACCCTGGCCGGATCGACATCGGCCTTGAACAGCTTGTCGAGCGCTGCAAGCGAATCCGCGACCGACACGCCGTGCAGCGCGACCGGGAACGGCGCATGGAAGACATCGGCCGGCATGGCGCCGAAGCCAACCTTGTAAGGCACGACCTTGCCGGTCAGCGCCATGCCCATGAAGGTGCGGCCGTGGAAGCCGCCGGAAAAGGCGATGACCGCCTGGCGACCGGTGGCGTTGCGCGCGATCTTGATGGCGTTCTCGACCGCCTCGGCGCCAGTGGTGACGAAGACGGTCCTCTTGTCGAACTTGCCGGGCAGCATGCCGTTCAGGCGCTCGGCGAGGCGCACATAGCTCTCGTAAGGAACGACCTGATGGCAAGTGTGGGTGAAGCGGTCGAGTTGCGACCTGACCGCCTCGATCACTTTCGGATGGCGGTGACCCGTGTTGACCACCGCAATGCCCGACGAGAAGTCGATGTATCGGCGGCCCTCGACGTCCCAGATTTCCGAATTCTCGGCACGATCGGCGTAGATCTGCGTGGTCATGCCGACGCCGCGCGAGATCGACTGGTTCTTGCGTTCGGAAATGGCTGAATTCTTCATCTCACACCTCATCGGGCAGGCGCCCGCTCCGTTTTGATGCCGTCAAAGCCTCTTCTGACCTTATTTCAGGTTTTCCTCAAGTCGGCACATTGGCCCAGTCGATTGGGCCTGCCGCAAGGCCGAAATCGGTCTCGACCAGCCGGCCGATCATCAGGCAGAAACAGTTTCCTTTTCCGGCCGATCGATTATCCTCGCTGCAGCCGCGACGTGCCGCTGCCGGGAGCGGCTCCCGCGGGCCGAGGGAACCATGAGCAGGAACGCGACATCGTCCGCCTTGCCGTCCTTGCCGCTCCGCCCTGCATGTCGGGTGCGGGATGGCGCCAAAGCAGACGTGATCGTTGCTGCGGAGAGTTAAAAGCCAGGTCGCACCCCGTCGCGAACCTGCGAGAGAAAACTACACCCTCACAAACCCCTCGCTCGCCCGAAGCAGGTTGCGCGTATAATCCTCGCTCACGCGGTGGCCGATCAGCTGGCTTGCGGTCAGCGTCTCCACCGCTTCGCCGTTCTGCATCACCATCAGCCGTTCGCACATATGGGTGATGATGGCGAGGTCGTGACTGACCATCAGAAAGGTGAGCTTGCGCCGCCGCCGCACCTCTTCGAGCAGGTTCAGCACCTCGGCCTGGACAGAAGCATCGAGCGCCGAGGTCGGCTCGTCGAGCAAAAGGATCGAAGGTTCGAGGATCAGCGCGCGGGCGATCGCCACGCGCTGGCGCTGGCCGCCGGAGAGCTGGTGCGCATAGCGGAAGCGGAAACCCTTGCCGAGGCCGACTTCGTCCAGCGCGCGCTCGATGCGCTTCTCGCCATCCTGGATTGCGTGAATGGCGAGCGGTTCCTGCAGCAGCCGGTCGACGGTCTGGCGCGGATGCAGCGACCCATACGGATCTTGGAAGACCATCTGCACGTCGCGGTAAAAGGCCTTGTCGCGGGTCTTGCCAAGCGTCTTGCCGTTGATAGCGATGGTGCCGGCAGCGACAGGCGCAAGGCCGGTGATTGCCTTGAGCAGGGTCGACTTGCCGGAGCCGCTTTCGCCAACCAGGCCGTAGGACTCGCCTTCCCTGACTTCGAGTTTAACGCCCTTCAGCGCGCGGAAGCGGTCGAAAATCACCTCCAGCCCTTCGATGGTGATGGCGGCCGTCATGCCGCCCACTCCGGCTTGCGGTCGAGCACCGGCAGCGGGTGTCGCTCGAAGCCGATCCTCGGCATGCAGTTGAGCAGGCCGCGCGTATAGGGATGCTGGGCCTCGCGCAGCTCGGACGCCTTGAGCTGCTCGACCACCTTGCCGGCATACATGACGACCACGCGGTCGCAGAAGGAGGACACCAGGCGCAGATCATGCGAGATGAAGATCAGCCCCATGCCGCGCTCGGCGACCAGCCTATCGAGAATGTTCAGCACATCGAGCTGCACGGTGACGTCGAGCGCCGAGGTCGGCTCGTCGGCGATCATCAGTTCCGGCCCGGCGATCAGCATCATGGCGATCATCGCGCGCTGGCCCATGCCGCCCGAGACCTCATGCGGGTGAAGGTCGAAGACACGGGCCGGATCGCGAATCTGGACCGCCCGCAGCATCTCCAGCGCGCGCTCGCGCGCTTCGGCCTTTCCAACTTTCTCATGCGTGCGCAGCGTCTCGACGATTTGGCGGCCGATGGTCATCACCGGATCGAGCGAGTATTTCGGGTCCTGCAGGATCATAGCGATGCGGTTTCCCCGCAGCGCACGGCGCCGGCTGGATGACACCGAGAGCAGATCGATGCCGTCGAAGCGCAGCTTTTTCGCCGACACCTCGGCCTGCGGCGGGGTCAGGCCCATGATGGCGCGGCCGGTCTGCGACTTGCCGGAGCCGCTCTCGCCGACGATGCCCAGCCGCTCGCGGCCGAGCGAGAAGGAAACGCCGCGAACCGCCTGCACGATTCCGGTGCGTGTCGGGAAAGTGACGCGCAGATCGTCGACTTCGAGCAGCGTGCCTTTCGTTTGCCTATCGGAATTGCCGCTCATTGGTTGCCGCTCATCGGTCGCCACTCATTGGTCGCCACTCCGGGGATCGAGCGCGTCGCGCAGGCCGTCACCGAGCAGGTTGAAGCCGAGGCTGACGATGAGGATGGCAGCGCCTGGCGCGGCAGCCACCCACCACTGGTCGAGGATGAAGCGGCGGCCGGACGCAATCATCGCGCCCCATTCGGGCAGCGGCGGCTGCGCGCCGAGGCCGAGGAAGCCGAGGCCGGCGGCGGTGAGGATGATGCCCGCCATGTCGAGCGTCACCCGGATGATCAGCGAGGAGATGCAGAGCGGCATGATGTGGCGCAGCACGATGCGGAAGGGCGAGGCACCCATCAATTGCACCGCCTTGATGTAGTCGGAATTGCGCACCGTCAGCGTCTCGGCGCGCGCGATGCGCGCGTAAGGCGGCCAGGAGGTGATGGCGATCGCCAGCACCGCGTTCTCGATGCCGGGGCCGAGCGCCGCAACGAAGGCCAGCGCCAGCACCAGCTTCGGGAAAGCCAGGAAGATGTCGGTGATGCGCATCAAAATGGCATCGGTCCAGCCGCCGGCATAGCCTGCGACGGTGCCGACCAGCAGGCCGATGGGCGCGGCGATGATGGCGACGAGGATGACGACATAGAGCGTCCAGCGCGAGCCGTAGAGGATGCGCGAGTAGATATCGCGGCCGAGGTCGTCGGTGCCGAACCAATGCGCGGCGCTCGGCGCCAGCAGACGGGCATTCTTCAGGTCACCCACGGTTGGCGAGTAGGGTGCCAGCACGCCGGCAAGCGCGGCTACCACCACCAACGCGAGAATGATGAGCAAACCGACGAGCGCGAGCCGGTTGGCTGTGAAGCGCCGCCAGGCCACATAGGCGCGGCCGAGCCTTGCCTGCATGCGCGAGGACGGCCGCTCGCTGAGCAGCCATTCGCGACGGGTTTGCATCGTCTCGGCGCTCATTCGACTTTCGTCCGTGGATCGAGGAGCCGATAGAGCAGGTCCGACAGAAGGTTGATGGCGATGAAGACCGAGCCGATGATGATGGTGCCGCCGAGCACCGCGTTCATGTCGGCGTTCTGCAATGAATTGGTGATGTAGAGGCCGATGCCCGGCCAGGAGAAGACGGTCTCGGTCAACACCGAGCCTTCGAGCAGGCTGGCATAGGAAAGCGCGATCACCGTCACCATCGGCACAGCGGCGTTGCGCAGCGCGTGGCCCCAGATGATGCGCGTCTCCGACAGGCCCTTGGCGCGCGCGGCGACGATATATTCCTGCGCCATCTCGTTCAGCATGAAGGAGCGCGTCATGCGGCTGATATAGGCGAGCGCGAAATAGCCAAGCAGGGAGGCCGGCAGGATGATGTGGCGGTAGGCGTCGTAGAAGACATCCCACTGTCCCTGCATGGCCGCATCGAGCAGGTAGAAGCCGGTGATCGGCGTGAAAGTGTATTCGTAGACGACGTCGAGCCGCGCCGGAAAGGCGACCCATTGCAGCTTGGCGTAGAACAGGACGAGGCCGAGGAGCCCCAGCCAGAAGATCGGCACGGAATAGCCGATAAGGCCGATGATGCGCACGATCTGGTCGACGAAACTGCCGCGACGGACAGCAGCGAGCACGCCGAGCGGCACGCCGATGACGGCGCCGATGATCGTGCCGAGCGTCGCCAGCTCGATGGTCGCCGGAAAGACGCGGCGGATGTCGGACATCACCGGATTGGTGGTCAGCACCGAAGTGCCGAAATCGCCGCTGAGCGCGTTTTTGACGTAGATGTAGAACTGCTGGATCAGCGGCAGGTCGAGGCCCATCTCGCGGCGCGTGCGCTCGACGACGGCAGTAGGGGCCCGGTCGCCGAGCACGGCCAGCACCGGATCGATGGGAATGACGCGGCCGATGAAGAAGGTCACAGCGAGAAGACCGAGATAGGTCGTCACCGCGATGACCAGGAAACTGCCGAGCGCGGATAGAATGGCGACGGCACGGGCGCTGCCGCGCCCGGCCACCGCCTGGTTTTCAACTATGCTCACGCGGCGCGTCCGAGAACGCTATTCCTTCGAGACCGCACCGACGAAGTTGGTGTCGAAGCTCGGTCCGAGCGCGAAGCCCTTGAGGTTCTTGCGCAGGCCCGCCACTTCGAGCTGCTGGTGGATGACGACGAAGGGGCTGGTGTCGAGGATCTTCTTCTGCAGATCCTTGTACATGTCGGCGCGCTTAGCCGAATCCTTCTCCAGCAGCGCCGCCTCGGTCTGCTTGGTCAGGTCCGGAATGTCCCAGGCATTACGCCAGGCCAGGGTCTTGATCTTGGCGGCGTCGGAATTGTCCGGGTTCGAGGCGAAGGTCTGGGCATTGGAATTCGGGTCGAAATAGTCCTGGCCCCACTGGCCGATATAGATGTCGTGGTTGCGGGCGCGGTATTTGGTCAGCGTCTGCTTGCCGTCACCGGGAATGATCTCCAGCTTGATGCCGGCCTGACCCAGCGTCTGCTGGATCGATTCCGCCATGCCTGTCTCCGGCTGTTTACTGCGTACGTCCATGGTCACGCTGAAGCCGTTAGGCAGGCCGGCCTTGGCCAGCAGCTCCTTCGCCTTGGCGACATCGAGCTTGAACGGGTTGTCGTCGATGGCGCCGAGGTCGCCCTTGGGCAGGAAGGACTGGTGGATCTCGCCGATGCCCTTGAGGATGGTCGAGCCCAGCGCATCATAGTCGACCAGGTACTTGAAGGCCTGCCGAACCTCCGGCTTGGCGAGGTTGGCGTTCTTCTGGTTGAGGCTGATGTAATAGACCGTGCCCTTCGGCGCGCTGGTGGTGGTGAGATCGCCATTCTTGGCGATGGCGTCGAGATCGTTCGGCTCGAGGTTGCGGGCGACGTCGATATCGCCGGCCTCGAGCGCCAGACGCTGCGCCGAGCTTTCCTTCATGAAGCGGTAGATAACGCGGGCGATCTTGGCCTTCTCGCCGTTGTAGTTGTCGTTGCGTTCCAGAACGACGACTTCATTGGCGCGCCATTCGCGCAGCTTGTAAGGGCCGGAGCCGGCATAGCCGGTCTTCAGCCAGGCATTGCCGAAGTCGTTGTCCCATTTGTAGTCGGCGCTCGGCGTGACGGCGGCGACATGTTCCTTGACCAGCTTGCTGTCGACGACCGAGGCGACGGTAGCCGACAAGCAGTTGAGCACGAAGCTCGGCGCATAGGCCTTGTCGACAACGAACTGGAAGGTGGTGTCGTCGACCGCCTTGGCCTTTTCGGTGACGTTGTCGCCGCTGATGCCGAACTGGTTGATGATGAAGGCGGGGCTCTTGTCCAGCTTGATCGCGCGCTCGAAGGAATAGGCGACGTCGGCGGCGGTGATCGGATTGCCGGAGGCGAACTTCATTCCGGGCTTGAGCTTGAAGGTGTAGGTCAGGCCGTCGTCGGAAATAGTCCAGCTCTCGGCGAGATCGCCCTTGACTTTGGAGGTGTCGCTGAGGTCGAGGCGAACCAGGAGATCGTAGGTGTTGCCGGTAACCTCAGCGGTTGACAGCTCGAACGCTTCGCCCGGATCCATCGAGATGATATCGTCGAAGGCGAAGCCTTCGACCAACGTGTCGGCAGGCGTGACCGCAAAGGCCGGCACCGCGAGCAGCGCCGACATCGCCACACCCGCGAGAAAGCCACGAGAGCGAAGAGCAAACCTTTCCAGCATCATGGTAGTCGTTCCCTGTTTTGTTGATTGTTGACCTGAGTTCCCGGCTCAGGGTTGCAGAATTCCTTGGGACCGATCGACGGCCCACCGACCTTACCGTCGTGGTTTTTGTCCAGTTGGTCAACACCCTATTCGGCGGCGTTCGAACCCGCAACGCGCATTTTTCGAGACAGCTTATTGGGCCAGAGTGGGCCACCGCGAGTCTACCCAGGCGCCGGCTAGCCGAAGCCGTCGATTGGGAAAAATCTGCCAAATCTTGGCCGCTTGGAAGTCGCCCGTCATTTCAGCTGCGCGACCAGGTTCGCGTCCGGAAAGCAGGTGGCGGTCTTGCCGTTCTTCGCTTGCCAGACGCCGATCGAGCGGCGTGTCTTGAAGCCGGGCAGGCCGTCGGCGCTGCCGACATCGTAGCCCTTCGCCTCCAGCGCTTGCTGGAGGGCAGCGATATCGGACCGGTGGAGATCGCCCACCCGCCCCCAGGTACCGGCAAAGGTGGCGTCGCCTTTGGCGATGCGATCGGCGGCGTGGCCGATGAACAGCGCATAGAGATCGCTGGTGTTGTATTGCTTCAGCACATAGAAATTCGGCGTGACGATGAAAGCGGGGCCGCTGCGTCCGGCCGGCATCAGCAGGAAACCCTCGGCCTTGAGTTCACTGGCCGGAAACGCCTTTCCGTTGGCGCGCCTGATGCCCATCGCCACCCAGTCAGAAATCTTCTTACCCTGGTCGGGTCCTTCGAGCGCGCAGGAGACGTTTGCCGGCGCAATCACCTCCGTCCCCCAGCCGCGCCCCCTCACCCAGCCATAGTGGACAAGATAGTTGGCGATGGAGGCGAGCACGTCCGGCGTCGAATTCCAGATGTCGGGCCGGCCGTCGCCGTCGAAATCGACGGCATGCTTGAGGAAGGACGTCGGCATGAATTGCGGCTGGCCGAGCGCGCCGGCCCAGGAGGACTTCATCGCATTGACCGGAGCGAGCCCGCGCTCGACGATCTCTAGTGCGGCCAGCACCTCGGTGCGGAAGAAATCCTTCTTCGTCGACATGAACGCCTTGGTGCCTAGCACCTCGAAGGCGTCGTAGGGCATCTTGGCGGCGCCGAAGCCGGTCTCGCGACCCCAGATCGCCAGCACGATCTCGCCAGGCACGCCGTAGCGCTTCTCGATGAGCCCAAGCACGCGGGCGTTGGCGCTCTCGCGCGACCGTCCTCCGCCGGTGACGGCCCGAATGGTCTTCACGGCGAAATAATTGGCGGGCGGACCGAACTCCGCCTGGTGCTGTTTTTGCGGCGTCGCCGGCTTCTCGCCGGGCATGACGAGATCCGGCAGTTTCAGGTTCGGCTTCACGCCGATGAAGGCGGCGTCGAAGGTCTTTTTGGAAATGCCTTTGGCCTTGGCCTCGGGCCAGAGGTCGTTTTGCAGCCAGGCCTGGAATTGGTTGTCGATGGGCGTGGCGCGAGCGGGGAGGGTGAGGAGGACGGCAAGCGCCGCAAGGAAAAATGCGAAGCCGAATTTGGAAAAGCCGCGTTCTGTCGCGCCCCCCTCTGTCTTGCCGGACATCTCCCCCACTTGGGGGGAGATTGGCTGTTTCGGTGCCCCGCCTCTTCCTGCGACCTTGGATATTGGCGAAAGCCGGCGTGACGTCTGATCTCCCCCCTTGCGGGGGAGATGTCCGGCAAGACAGAGGGGGGTGGGACGGAGTGCGGCCTTTCCGGGAAAAACGCCAGTCACCAATCCCCTCCCCTCAAAACGCCGTCCTCGAGCGCAGCGCCGCGGCAAGCGTGCCTTCGTCGAGATAGTCGAGTTCGCCGCCGACCGGAACGCCATGCGCGAGCCTAGTCACCTTGACCTCGGAACCCGAGAGCTGATCGGTCAGGTAGTGCGCCGTGGTCTGGCCCTCGACGGTGGCGTTGACGGCAAGGATCACCTCCTTCACCTCGCCGCCGGCGACACGGTCTACCAGCGAGCGGATGTTGAGCTGGTCCGGGCCGATGCCATCGAGCGGCGACAGCGTGCCGCCGAGCACGTGATAGCGCACATTCATGGCGGCGGCGCGTTCCAGCGCCCAGAGATCGGAGACGTCCTCGACGACGATAAGCGTGCCGGCATCGCGGCGTGGATCGGTGCAGATCATGCACGGGTCGGAGGTGTCGACATTGCCGCAGGTCGAGCAGATGCGCACTTTATCGGCCGCCTCGCCCATGGCTGCGGCTAAAGGCTCGAGCAGCTGCTCCTTCTTCTTGATGAGATGGAGAGCCGCGCGCCTTGCCGAACGCGGCCCGAGCCCCGGCACCTTGGCCAGGAGCTGGATCAGGCGTTCTATCTCTGGACCGGCGATTCTTTTCGACATCGCTCTGATCTAGAGCAATTCCGGGAAAAGTGCGAAACGGTTTTCAGAGCGCTTTGGTGACATCCGCAACAGGAAATGATCCGCCATGCCGTCAAGGCGGATCATTTGATGGCGGGTTGGCTCAGTAGGCTTCGAGCGGCCGGGACTGGCTGACAATCAGCGCGCCGATGGCGTCGGTGTTCTCAGGCGTCGACTGGAATCCCATCGCCGCTTCCTGCGGAGCGCTCGGAACGGAGGTGATGTAGCGACCTTTCAACGTGCCGCCGAAGCGGGAGGCGTCGGGCTCCTCCATCGGCTCCTGCATCGCCACCATGATCGGCTTCGCCGTGACGCGGCCGGCCTTCTGCCCTGGCGCGGCGGAGGCCGTCACATAGGTCTGCTGGGCAGCAACGGTTGTGGTCTTGGCCGGAAGCGCTGGCGCGGCAGCCGCGGTCGTAGCGGCCTGCTTGGCCGGATCAGCATGAACGATCGTCTTGACCACCGGCTCGGCGGAAGCGACGAGGACCGGAGCGGTGGGGTCGGTCTTCTGCGACTTGCCGGAGGCCATGGCGACCATCGGCTCATCCGACAACGGCTGCCAGTTGCGGCCGCGCTTCTCATAGAAGGCATTGCCGCCGGCCACCATCGTGTAGTGCATGTTCTTGTAGGGGAAACGCAGGCCGGCGGTGTGGAAGAACATCGTGTTCTTGAGCTTGGCCTTGCGCTCGCCTTTCAGCACTGCCTCGGCGGCTTCCTCGACATCTGGCAATGCCCGCGAATTCATCGGGCGCGTCAGCACGCCCGGGGCGAACTGGCCCTTTTCGCCGACGACCTCGCAGATCGTGCTGCCATGCTGTCCCGAGCGTAGCCGGTTCATCACGACCGTGCCGACGGCGATCATGCCGTCACGGCTCGACCGGTTGGACTCGAAGAACATCGCCCTTTGCAGGCACTCCTTGTCCTTCATCGAGTATTTATAGGAACGCGAGCTGAGGAAGCTCGGGGTGACGGCGTCGGTCAGGCTCGCCACCGACATGCCATGTGAAGCGGTCTGGCTGCAGCCGGCCAGGAGCAAGGGGGAAGCGGCGATGCCGATAAGCAGCAGCGGCGTCTTCCATCGCGTCGCGATCAACAAAAAAGCCTCATTTCCAGATGCCAGCCCGCCCCGAGATGTGGCAAGAATGAGACTCTTTCAGGCAAAAAGATGGCTAGATGGTTAGCAACCTCTGGACTTGGGTAAAACTTTATGAATGTCGCGAAATGAGCCCGTGAGCATGCCGGCAAAATGGTTAATATTGCGGCCTGGGCTCAATTTTCGTTCACCATCAATTAACTGGTGGCAGATGCCTTAGAACGGCAATTTCATTCCGGGCGGTATAGGCAAGCCCGCAGTCAATGCCTTGGTCTTTTCCTGCATGACCAGCTCGACCTTATTTTTGGCATCATTGTGAGCGGCCAACAGCAAGTCTTCGAGGATCTCCACCTCGTCGTCCTTCAGCAAGGACGGATCGATCTTCAGCGCCTTCATTTCGAACTTGCCGGTCAGGGTCACGCTGACCAGGCCGCCACCCGCCTGCCCAGTGGCTTCCAGGGTGGCGATCTCATCCTGCATGGCCTGGAACTTGGCCTGCATTTCCTTTGCCTTGCCCATCAGGCCGAGAAGATCCTTCATCGTGAAACTTCCTCTTGTTGGAATCTACGTTAACGCGAATATGATCTTGACCGAAACCGGTCCGTACTCTTTCCCTGACGCGTTCGTCAGCTCTAAATCTCTTCGTCGTCGGCAGCCGGCTCAACCGGCAGGTCGGCGTCAGCGCCTTCCGCTTCCGGCACATCGGGAATGCGCACGTCGATGATCTTGGCGCCGGGAAAGCGGGCGAGGATGGCGGCGACGGTCGGATCGCTCCTGGCATCGGAGAAGGCGTTCTCGCGCTTTGTCGTCTCCATCTCGGCCAGCGTCTTGCTACCCTCTTCCTTCGACAGCGAGACCAGCCAGTTGCGGCCGGTCCAGGCACGCAGCTTGGAGGTCAGGTCGTTGAGCAGCATCTTGGGCGCATCGTCGGTCAGGCTGACGTCGATGCGGCCAGGCTCGATGCGCACCAGCCGCACGCAGCGCTTGACCAACACCTTGAAGGCGATGTCGCGGTTGGCATCGGCCAGGGCCGCGATGTCGGCCAGCGACTTCACCGGAACGGCCGGTGTTTCGATGACCGGTTCGGGCGCCGGGACGAAGGCGGCGGGCGCGGGCTGCATCTCGACCAGCCGCATGGTCTGCCCTCCGCCGTTAGAGGCCGGCATCCGCGCCGGCGCCACGGCATTTGTGCCGCCGCCACTGCTTGCCGGCGCTCCATTGGCGCGCGGAGCGCCATTCGGCACAGGGGCCGCCCCCTCGAGCGATTTCAGCGCTTCGTCCAGCGTCGGCAGGTCGGCGGCGTGCGCCAGCCGGATCAGCACCATCTCGCCGGCGCTGACCGGACGGTTGGAGGACTGCACCTCGGGAATACCTTTCAGGAGCATCTGCCAGGTTCGCGAGAGCACGCGCACCGACAGCGTGCTCGCAAATTCGGCGCCGCGCCGCCGCTCGTCCTCGGAGAGCGAGGCATCATTGGCCGCGGCCGGCACGAACCGCAGACGCGTAACGAGGTGGTTGAATTCCGCCAGGTCGGTGAGCACCGCGGCCGGATCGGCGCCGGTATCGTATTGTGCGCGGAATTCGGACAAGGCCGCCGCAACATCGCCCTTCATGACGTGCTCGAACAGGTCGATGATACGGGCGCGGTCGGCCAAGCCCAACATGGCGCGAACGGCGGCGGCGCTGACGGTGCCGCTGCCATGGGCGATCGCCTGATCGAGGATGGAGAGCGAATCGCGCGCCGAGCCCTCGGCGGCCCGCGCAATCATCGCCAAAGCCTCATCATCCACGGAAATGCCTTCCTTGGCGGCAATCGAGGAAAGATGCGCGACGAGCGCGCCGGCATCGATGCGCCTCAGGTCGAAGCGCTGACAGCGCGACAGAACCGTGATCGGCACCTTGCGGATCTCGGTGGTGGCGAAGATGAATTTGACATGCGGCGGCGGCTCTTCCAGCGTCTTCAACAGGCCGTTGAAGGCCTGGGTGGAGAGCATGTGCACTTCGTCGATGATGTAGACCTTGTAGCGGGCCGAGACCGGCGCGTAGCGGACGCGGTCGATGATGTCCCTGATGTCGTCGATGCCGGTATGGGAAGCCGCGTCCATCTCGATGACGTCGACATGGCGGCCTTCCATGATCGCCTGGCAATGCTCGCCGGGGGTCGAAAGGTCGACGGAGGGTTGGTCGACAGTGGCGGTTTTATAGTTCAGGGCGCGTGCGAGAATGCGCGCCGTCGTCGTCTTGCCGACACCGCGCACGCCGGTCAGCATCCAGGCCTGGGCGATGCGGCCAGTGGCGAAGGCATTGGTGAGCGTGCGGACCATCGGCTCCTGGCCGATCAGTGCGGAGAAATTGGAGGGGCGGTATTTGCGCGCCAGCACGCGATAGGCGCCGGCCTTACCTGTCTCCAGGCTTTCTGGCCCCGAATTTCCGGCTTCGCTCATTCGCCGTCAAAAGCTCCAAGGACCGCGACGGAAGGCGGCCGATTCCTGCGCATAGTCTCGCCCGCACGGCTCGGCGCCGTCAATGTCGCGGGAGAAAGGCGAAGAGGCGGGAGGCTGGAACAATGACCCGTTCCGGGCTCGTTAGGGCTGCTTCCTTCCGGACCTGACCCGGTTGGCGAGTGGATCGTCCACCACCAACCTCCCAAGCTCCATATCGGCAATTCAGCGGCGAAATGCAAGGGTCGTAGTGGATCACCGGCCAGGCCATGCGGTGCAGACGACCTTCAAATCCGCAGGAGCGGTCAATGATTCGCTTGCAGCCACCTTGCCGTCGCTCTAGCGTTCAGGGTTTGAAGCATTCTCGAAAAGTGAGGGAAACGCCCATGCTGCCTGGCCTAAAGGCCGGTTTCACACTGGACGCCCGATTGGAGGCGGACAGTGAGCAGCTCATGTGGCTCGGCCTGTGCGAGCTCCGGCTGATGAACGATCGCCGCTGGCCGTGGCTGGTCCTGGTGCCGCAGCGGCCGGGCGTGGAGGAAATCCACGACCTGACGCCGCTCGACCAGACGATGCTGACCTTCGAGACCAATATGGTGGCGCACGCGCTGAAGCGGGTGACCGGCTGCACCAAGATCAACACCGGGGCGCTCGGCAACATCGTGCGCCAGCTGCACGTCCATGTCATCGCCCGCAGCGAGAGCGACCCCGGCTGGCCAGGGCCGGTCTGGGGGCATGGCATGCGCGAGCCGTATGAGCGGTCCGACATCCGCCGGTTTGCCGAAAAGATCAAGGCAGCGCTATAAGCCCATCAGTGTCCATTCCTGCCCCTCCTCGAGTCTCCTATGAACTTTCGTCTGTTTGACGCGCCTTTGCGCGAGCCGAGCCAATTCGTCGGTTTCGCCGGCAACCGGATCGACCGGCAATCGGAAAACCGCGCCGACGACGCGGTCGAGAAGGCGCTTGGCGAGCGATCGGCGCGGCTGATGCTGATGCATGGCGGCAGGCTTTATCTGAAGCTCGACGACGGCAAATTCGACCCATGGTTCGAAGCGGCGGAAAGCCAGGCCTTCGAGGTTTCGCTCGACGGCGGCGTGCTGCTCGGCCTCTCGGAGAGCGGCCCGGTGCTGGCCGTGCCCGCCGGGATCGAACCGGAAAATCTGCCGGAAACGGTGAAGGCGATCGACTACCGCTCCGTCTATATGCAGGGGCTGATAGACGAAGCGGCGGCCGGCGCGCTGGCCCAGGGCGCTGCGCTGCTCGCCTGGCATGCCAGCCACGCTTTCTGCAGCAAATGCGGCAATCGCTCGGAGATGCGCGCCGGCGGCTACAGGCGGCATTGCCCGGCCTGCGGCACCGACCATTTCCCGCGCACCGATCCGGTGGCGATCATGCTGACGGCGACGCGCGAGAAATGCCTGCTCGGGCGCGGCCGGCATTTCGGGCCGGGCATGTATTCGGCCCTTGCCGGCTTCATCGAGCCCGGCGAGACGATCGAGGCGGCGGTGCGCCGCGAGACGCTGGAGGAGGCCGGAATCCGGCTGGGCCGCGTCGTCTACCACGCCAGCCAGCCCTGGCCGTTCCCCTATTCGCTGATGATCGGCTGCTTCGGCGAGCCGCTCAACGAGGACATCCAGGCCGACCTGAACGAGCTCGAAGACTGCCGCTGGTTCTTCCGCGATGAGGTGCGCTCGATGCTGGAGAGGACGCACCCGGGCGGCCTGATCACGCCGCCGAAAGGGGCGATCGCCCACCACCTCATCCGCGCCTGGGTCGACAGCGAATAGGAGCCGAGAAATGATCCGTCATACCGTCGTGTTCACGCTGAAGCATCCGCCGCATTCGCTGGAGGCGAAGCGGTTCCTCCACGATGCCAAGAAGATCCTGACGGCGATCAAGGGTGTGACGCATTTCGAGCAGCTGCGCCAAGTGAGCCCGAAGAACGACTATCAGTTCGGCTTCTCGATGGAGTTCGCCGACCAGGCTGCCTACACCAGATACAACGAGCATCCCGACCACGTCGCGTTCGTGCGCGACCGCTGGCTGCCTGAGGTCGAGAAATTTCTCGAAATCGACTATGTCCCGCTCGGCTTTGGCTGAGATTGGATCGAGCGCCGGCGTCTAAGATTGACGCGGAACTCCATGAGGTCGTCATCCCAGGGCGGAGCGACGCGAAGCGGAGCGCAGACCCTGGGGATCCATGCCGTTACCTCAGTCGAGGGGCGCAGCGGAGCAGAATCTGGACCGTCCTAACGCGTTGAAGTCCCGGCATGGATCCTCGGGTCTGCGCCGCGTCGCTTCGCTCCTGCTTCGCCCGTGGATGACGAAGCATCAAGGCCTTTGCCAATCTCGAAGGTCCTAGGAACCACCTAATCGGCGACCTTCCACTGCTCGCGCGACGCGCTTGCCGGATAGACGCCGAGAATGCGCATTTCGCGCGAGAAGAAGCGCAATTCGTCGAGCGCCAGCTTGACCAGCGGATCATCGGGGTGGCCCTCGATGTCGGCATAGAACAGCGTCGCTGTGAAGGCGCCGAGCTGGTAGCTCTCGAGCTTGGTCATGTTGATGCCGTTGGTGGCGAAGCCGCCCATGGCCTTGTAGAGCGCGGCCGGCACGTTGCGGACGCGGAAGATGAAGGTGGTCATCATCTTGGCTTCCAGCGAGGGGCGCTCGGCCCATTGCTTGTTCTTGGTCAGCACGACGAAGCGGGTGACGTTCGAGTCGGTGTCCTCGACATTCTTCTCGATGATGTCGAGGCCGTAGAGCTCGGCGGCAAGCGCAGGCGCAAGTGCCGCCATCGTGCGATCCTTGACCTCGGAGACCATCTTGGCCGATCCCGCCGTGTCGCCGGCGACAACCGGCTTCCAGCCATTCTTGCGGATGTATTTGCGGCATTGGCCAAGGGCATGGATATGGCTGTGCACGCTTCTGATCTCTTCGCGTTTCACGCCCGGCAGCACCATCAGCTGGAAATGGATGGGCAGGAAATACTCGCCGACGATGTGCAGGCGCGATTCCGGCAAAAGATGATGGATGTCGGCGACGCGCCCGGCAATAGTGTTCTCGATCGGGATCATGGCGAGCTCGGCCTTGCCGGTCTCGACCGCGTTGAAGGCGTCTTCGAAGGTGGGACAGGGCAACGGCTCCATCGAGGGGAACATGTTGCGGCAAGCGGTATCGGAATTGGCCCCCGGCTCGCCCTGGAAGGATATTCTGTTGGTCTTTTCAGGCATGCGCCAAGGTCTCGCTTACGGATGTCTCAGTTTGAAAGAATTTGCCTGGCGCGCTCGAGATCGTCGGGCGTGTCGACGCCGAGCGGCAGCGACCGGACGATCTCGGCATCGATGCGCATGCCGGCTTCCAGCGCCCGCAGCTGCTCCAGCCGCTCACGGCGTTCGAGCGGCGACGGCTTCAGCGCCACGAAGCGTTCCAGCGCTGTCCGGCGGTAGGCATAGAGGCCGATGTGGTGATAGAGCGGGCCCTCCCCCCACGGCGCCGTGGCGCGCGTGAAATAGAGCGCCTTCAGCCTTGTCGCCGAGAGCGGCGAGCCGACGATCTTGACCACGTTCGGATTGGTCCTTTCCTCGTCGCGCACAATCTCGACGCCGAGCGTGGCTATGTCGACCGACGGGTCGGCGAAGGGCCGCAGCGATGCGCCGATGATCTCAGGATCGATGGTCGGCAGATCGCCCTGGACGTTGACGATGGTTTCGACCTTTTTCTCCGGGTCCAGCAGGGTGAGGGCCTCGAAGATGCGGTCGGATCCCGATTCGTGGTCCGCGCGCGTCATCACCGCCTCGAAACCGTGATCCCTTACCGCCGACGCGACCGCTTCGGTGTCGGTCGCCACCACCACACGGCCGAGCCCAGCCTCGGCGCCGCGGCGGGCGACATGGACGATCATCGGCGCGCCGGCGATGTCGGCCAGCGGCTTGCCCGGCAGGCGCGTCGAGGCCATGCGGGCGGGGATCAGGATCAATGTCGACATGGGACTTCTGGGACAGCCGGGGAAGCGGATGGAAAAGTGGCAAAACGTCTCACTGGAAGCGCCCTTATAGGTGTTGCAACGACGAAGCAAAAGACCTAGTTTCCGCGCGATTTAACGGGCCCGTTGGGGCCTTCGCTATACCGACGGACGGAGTGGACGGTCCGCCGGAAAAGGGAGCAAGGGGCGTATGGATTCCAACGAAGTCAACAAGCTGCTCGCCGGATTCCTCGGAACCTGTTTCGTCGTCTTTTCCGTGGGCATCGTTTCCGACGGGCTGTTTGCCTCCCCCGCTCCCGAGAAGCCGGGCTTCGCCATCGAGGCGGCCGAGCCGGCCGAAGGCGGCGGCGCTGCCGCGCCCGCGGCCGAAGCCAAGCCGATCGCCGACCTGCTCGCGACCGCCAATGCCGAGACGGGCGCCGCCATTTTCAAGAAGTGCCAGGCCTGCCATTCCGGCGAAAAGGGCGGCCCCAACAAGGTCGGTCCGGACCTCTGGGACATCATCGATCGCCCCGTCGCCGAGCATGAGGGCTTCGCCTATTCGGCCGGCATGAAGGATTTCTCCAAGGGCGGCGCCGAGAAGTGGACCTACGACAACCTCAACCACTTCATCAACGCGCCGAAGAAGTTCGTGAAGGGCACGGCGATGGGCTTTGCCGGCCTGCCGAAGGATGAGGACCGCGCCAACGTGATCGCCTATCTGCGCACGCTGTCGGACAATCCGAAGCCGCTGCCGCAGCCGGGCGCTTCGGCGGAAGCCAAGCCCGCCGAAGGCGCCGCCGCGGCGAAGCCGGCCGCAGGTACGGCACCCGCCAAGCCGGCCGAAGGTGCGGCTCCGGCAAAGCCGGCCGAAGGTGCCGCCCCGGCCAAGCCGGTCGCGCCCGCGCAATAAACATTTCGTCATAAAGACACCTTGGAAAAGCCGGGTTCGTCCCGGCTTTTTTGTTAGGAAAGCCGCATATGCTGAGACAAAAGCCGGCGCTTGCGGTTTTCACCGGCGTCAAATGATCTAGATTGCCGGTGGATACTGTTGCGACGAGGAGAACGCATGACGGTCGGCCGCTCCCGCACGTTTTTCGCATCGATGCTGGCGATCGCCTTCGCCGCCAGCCTGCAGGCCAGCCTCGCTGATGAGTGGCACACCACGTCCTCGCTGACCGGCCCGTCCAAATACGGCGAAAATTTCCAACGCTACGACTATGTCAATCCGGACGCTCCCAAGGG